>JADFNT010000265.1 GCA_022563215.1 Pseudomonadota bacterium | reverse complement strand
CGTCCGGGACCAGCATGATCTTGCCGATGTGCTGGCTCGATTCCATCATTTCATGGGCTTCCGAGGCTTTGGACAGGGGGAAAGTGGCATGGATGACCGGCTTAATTTCGCCGGCGGCGATCAACGGCCACACCTTTTCCTTCAGCGCCCTGGCGATCTCTCCCTTGCGTTCCACCGGCTGCGGGCGGAGCGTCGATCCCGTGAGCGTCAGGCGCTTCAACATCACCGGCATGAAATTGACCTCGACCTTGGAGCCCCCGAGGAAGGCGATGGAAACATGACGGCCGTCGGGTGCCAGGGCCTTGATGTTGCGCGGCAGGTAATCGCCGCCGACCATGTCGAGGATCACGTTGACGCCCTGGCCGTCGGTGAAATCCTCGACCGCCTCGACGAAATCCTCTTGTTTATAGTTGACGGCCCGTTCCGCCCCCAGTTCTTCGCAGGCCCGGCACTTTTCGTCGCTGCCGGCGGTGGTGATGACCCGCGACCCCATTCGGCTCGCCATCTGGATCGCCGTCGTGCCGATGCCGCCTGACCCGCCGTGCACCAGCAGGGTTTCGCCGTGCTGAAGTCCGGCGCGCTCGAACACGTTGCTCCACACCGTGAAGTACGTTTCCGGCAGGGCCGCCGCCTCGACCATGGAGAGGTCGCCTGGAATGGGGAGGCATTGAGGGGCGGGGGCGGCGACGTATTGCGCATAGCCGCCACCGGCGACCAGGGCGCAGACCTCGTCGCCCTGGTTCCAGCCTTCGACGTCTTTTCCCAGGCCGGCGATGACCCCCGCGACCTCCAGGCCCGGGATATCGGTGACCCCTGGCGGCGGCGCGTAATGGCCCTGGCGCTGGATACAGTCGGGTCGGTTGACGCCGGCGGCCCGGACGGCGATCAGAACCTCGCCCTGGCCGGGCTCCGGAACGGGCCGGATTGCGGGTTGCAAGACTTCCGGTCCGCCGGGCTCGGCGATTTCGACGCAGGACATGGTTTCGGGGATGGCGATCATGGGCTTGAAAATCTCGATAGTGAATATGGGCTTGTGTTAATACTCCCTTACACAATACCAGGAGGGCGAACAATGGATTCGGACGATCTGGAGCCTCAAAACCAGGAAAAGAAGCCGGCGCCGAAGAATCTGGAAGAAATGTCCCTCGAGGCGCTTGAGGAATACATCGCCGAACTTGAAACCGAGATCGCCCGCGTTGGCGAAGCCATCGCCGGCAAGCAGGACGCCCGTGACGGCGCCGAACAGTTTTTCAAGAAGTAGGACGGGGCAGGGACCGGCGTTTGGTCATGAACATCAACCAACCGACAGGACCTAAAAGCAACACGATCACCAGCCATCCCCAACGAGGGCCAATCGGGCAGCCCGACCCCTGCGGCGCCTTCCAGGGGCCGCTTCGGGCAGAAACCCCGACATGAATGAGGGGCAGAACGAAGCCGACGATCAATAGGGTCCACGCGGCGGCCGGGCTCATGGGCGCTCCTCCCTTCGAGGCGCTTCAGGCTCAGTGACTAAAGCCACCATAGCACGGAATACCAAGGCTTTCAGGCCCGGCTCCGGGGCCGTGAGCGACCTATTAAATAAAAATTAAGATGTCTTGGATAGGGTGTCTCAGTGGATGAGATAAAAAACATCATCCATTCAACTTCGACGCCTCCCTGTTGAACTCGCCGCCCCTTCGGGGGCGGCGCTTTTTCATTTCCAAACATCTTTACGAGGCACGGAATTTGCTTGGCGTTTATGTCTTTCGAGGGGCTTGACCGCGAGGCGCTTGCTTGAGTATGTTCATTGCCGATTAAGGTTTAGGCGAGTTTGACAGGTTTGAGGCGACTTAAAACAAGGGGGCTGCCGGATGACGGTGGCCCCCAAAATTTTTTCGGGCAGGAGCCCCTGACATGATCGACACCCCGATCGAAACCCGTGACCGCTATCCGCGTTTCCTGGAACTCCAGACCCGCTGGTCGGACAATGACATCTATGGTCACGTCAATAACGTCACCTACTATTCCTATTTCGACACCGTGGTGAACGGCTTCCTCATCGACGAAGGCGGTCTCGACATCCACCGGGGCAAGGTCATCGGCGTCGCCGTCGAGACCATGTGCAAATTCACCAAGCCCATCGCCTATCCGCAATCCATCGATGCCGGCCTTCGCGTCGGCAAACTCGGCAATTCAAGCGTCCGCTACGAAATCGGCATCTTCCGCAAGGACGACAACGAAGCCGCGGCGTCGGGGTATTTCGTCCATGTCTTCGTGGACCGCGCCACGAATGCGCCGGTGCCCATACCGGACACCATCCGCGAAGCGCTTTCAGGCATTTTGGCCGCTTCGTAAAGAGAGCCCAGGCGCATGCCCGATCCGAGCACCCAAAGCCGCGGCGATTTCCCGTATTTTATTTCGGTTCCCACCCGTTGGGGCGACAACGACATGTTGGGCCACGTCAACAACGTCGTCTATTACCGCTACTTCGAGGCCGTCGTGGTGCGCTTCCAGATGGAAGAGGCGGGCGTCGACTGGCTCAAGGACAAGATTTCGCCACAGGCCGTGGAGACCCTTTGCCGGTTTCACCGTCCGCTCAGCTTTCCTGAAACGGTAGACGCCGGGCTTCGGGTTGGGCGGATCGGCAACTCGAGCGTCACCTTCGAGATCGCCCTCTTCGGCGAAAAGGAGAAGACCCCGGCGGCCACCGGCCATTTCGTCCATGTGTTCGTGGAAGCCGAGACGCTCAGGCCCAAAACGATCCCCGGGCCCATGCGCGCGGTCTTCGAAAAATTCCGCTAATCGAAAACCCGCGCCCCCGGGAGCAGGCAAAAAGGGCGCATCCCCCGAAGTTCGCGGCTGGAGAGACGCGCCCCTTTTCGGTCGTCGGCAACAAGGGCCGGCGGTCAAGCGGCCTTTTTCTCGATCCGCTTGGCGTCCCTGGTATCGATGGCGATCTTGCGCGGTTTCTTTTCTTCCGGGACTTCGCGCTGAAGGTCGATGTTCAACATGCCGTTGACCAGGCTGCCGCCGATCACCTTGATGTGATCGGCCAAGTCGAACCGGCGCTCGAAAGCCCGGCCGGCGATGCCGCGGTGGAGATACGTTGAATCTTCGCCATCTTCATTGAGCTTGCCCGAAACAACGAGCGTGTTCTCGATGACGGTTACGTCCAGGTCCTTCTCGCCGAACCCGGCAACGGCCAGGGAAATACGGTAGCCGTCTTCGCCTACGTGTTCGATGTTGTAGGGCGGATAGGTGTTGGCGGACTGTTCGATCCGCGCCGCCGAATCCAACAGACGCTGCATGC
>JADFNT010000264.1 GCA_022563215.1 Pseudomonadota bacterium | reverse complement strand
CGGTGCCGGGGGGGCCTTGTCCGGGGGCCGTGGCCGGTGCCGCTCCCGGGGTCGTCCCTTGTCCCGGCGCCGCGCCGCCGCCTATCGCCTGTCCGCCCGGGACGCCTGTTGCCGGGGGCACGACCCCGGGGGGCGGGCCGGGTCTCAGCAAGGTGGCTGAAAAGGTAGAGCCAAGAGTCAGGCTGACCGCCGCCGGGGCGTTGGAAACGGCACCCGGGGCCGCCGCTCCGCCGCCGGGGGCTGCACCCGCCGGTACGCCCGGTGTCGGGGCGTTGGCGCCGCCGGTGCCGAGACCAAGGGCGCGAAGCGCCGCCTGCGGCGACAATCCGTGGACCGAGATGATGAGAAACTGGAACTGCGCCCCCTTGGCCAACAACTGCAATTGCAAAGGGCCTTCGGAAGGCAGCGGAAAGGAGGTCTTGATGACGATGCGGCCGAACGCGGTTTCAAGTTCGAATTGGCCCCGGGACTGAGTTGCGGCGATCGTCGCATCGAGGCGGGCGCCCAGGGCCAATTCCCGAGCCAGGGCTTCCGGAGGGTTGGTTACAACCGCCGTCGGTTGCGCGGACGGCGGTGTCGCGGGCGGGGTAGGGGGCGATGGCGGCGGCAGCGTGACTTCGGACATAATGCCTCTGAAAGTCGTCGGTTTTAACTGATACCAGGGTTCAGCAGCTTCTTAGCGATTTTCTCCACGTCGCAGGCGGCCTCCGAGGTGGGTGAACGGGTCAGGATCGAGGTCTGACTGCGGATCGCCTCCGCCACCTTGGCGTCGCGGCGAATGATTCCCAGAAGCGGTGGCGAAATCTTCAGAAACGCTTCGCAGGCCTTAAGCAGCGTATTATAGGTGCGTTCGCCTTCGCGCATCGAATTGACGATGTTGGCGACCACCTGGAATCCGATTCCCGGGATTCCCGCATGAGTCACCTTGATAAAGGCATAGGCGTCGGTCAACGACGTCGGCTCGTCGGTGACGACGACGATCACCTGGCCCGCCGAACGGGTCAGGTTCTGGACCGTCTGTTCGACCCCGGCGCCGAGGTCGATCAATACCTGGTCGTAACCGGCCGCCAGTACCTTCAGATCGTCGCCCAGTATCTTCAACCGGTTGGCGGTGATGTTGACCAGCCCGCCGGACCCGGACAGCCCGGCGATAATGTCGAACCCGTAGGCGTCGTGGTTGAGCACCGCCTGATTGAGGGTCAGCTTGCCGCCGATGACGCTACCCAGGTCCTGTTCCGGCATCAGGCCCAATTGGATATCCAGGTTGGCCAGGCCCAGATCGCCGTCGAACAACAGGGTTTTGGCCTCGGCTTTGGCCAGGGCGTGGGCCAAGGTGATGGAAAGCCAAGTCTTGCCGACGCCGCCCTTACCCGACGCAATGGCGGTGATATTGCTGCTTTTTGTGGTGGTTTTCGCGAGCGCCGCCTCGGCGGCCGGCGTCGAACGTGTTTTCGTCGTCATGAAGCGGCGCCGGCCATCCGTGCGGGGTCTTGCCTGTCTTCCGTTTCGGGCTTTGGCATAGCGTCCGGCATAATCAGGCGCGCCAGCGATACGGCGCTGATGGGGTTTAGACCCTTGGAAACGCGGGGCGTGATGCTGACGCCCGAAAAGCTGAGCCGCGACGTTTCCGCCGCCGCCAGCATGCCGCCCAGGCGACGGGTGACGTCAAGGCGGGTGACGATCATGCGCCCGGCGCCGGCGTCGGCGAATGCTTGGCCCATGTCGGCGGCCTCAAGGGCGTCGCCGCCGGCCGGCAGGACCAGCAACGGATCGGCCCCGGTGGCCTGGATCAAGCCCTTCAAGGCCGTCATGTCGCTGTCCAGGAACGGGTTGACGGCGGCGCTGTCGATGTAAACGGCATCGTGCCCGTCGAGACGGATAACAGCCTCGACCAGCTCGGATGGCGTGGCCGCTGTTTGAAGGTCGATTTTCAGGACCCGGGTAAAGGCGGCCAGTTGTTCGATGGCGCCGGCCCGTTTGGCGTCGGTGGTGACGACGCCGACGGAATGGCCGGCCATCACCCCGCGGGCCGCCAGCTTGGCCGTGGTCAGGGTCTTGCCGCCGCCGGGTGGCCCGATCAGCATCAGGGGCCGGGAATCCCGGGTCGAGGGAACGGGCTGAAAAGTGAATTCCGCGTCCATGGCGCTGGCCAGGGCGACGGCGGGATCGCGGACGACCTTCGTCGCCGCCGCGTGGGCCAGGCGTTCGGTCATCGCCCCCGGGGCGCCGTGATGGCTGAGCACCCGGCAGACGGCTTCATAGACGTCGAGTCGCACGGGGCCTTCCGCCAGCCTGTCGTCAATCACCTCGGCGGCTGCCGGGGCAAGGTCTGGGTCTTCAAAACCGGGGGCGTCGAGGCCCAGGGTCTCGAGGCTGTCACGGGAAAGCAGATTGCCTTGGCAAAGGGCGGCGGCGGGCCCGTCCGTCCAGGTCTCGTCCATGGACACGATGATCCGCACAGCCTCGCCATCGGTGTCGCTGTGGGTGGAAACGATGATCGCGTCGTTGCCTATTTCGTTGCGGACCAATTGCATGGCTTCGGCGGTGGTCGGGGCGGAAAATGTCTTCAGTTGCATGGCAGGCGCTTAACCTCTCCGTTATTCGTTGGCCTAAATGTTGCCCACGGTCTTGATCTTCACCTTCGGATGAATCTCGTTCTGGGACATGATGATGGTCATCGGCCGGAACCTCTCGACGATGGACCTGACAAAGGGGCGGATAGCGGGGCTGGTCAGCAGCACCGGCGACTCGCCCATCATCGCCTGGCGTTCGAAGGCCTTGCGGACGCCGCTGATGAATTCCTGCAGCTTCGAGGGCTGCATGGAAAGCTGCTTGTCGTCGCCGGTGCCGACCAACGAATCCGCGAACGCCTGTTCCCATTGCGGCGACAGGGTAATCAGGGGGATGAAGGCCTGTTCGTTGGCGTTCATGTCGCTGATTTGGCGCGCCAGCCGGGCGCGCACGTGTTCGGTAATCATCATCACGTTGCGGGTATGGCCGCAGGCCTCGGAAATGCCCTCCAGGATCGTCGGCATGTCGCGGATCGAGACCCGTTCGGCCAGCAGGTTCTGCAACACCCGCTGCACGCCGCCAAGGGATATCTGGCTCGGGATCATGTCGGCGATCATTTTCTGGTGTTCCTTTTCCATCTCGTCCAGGAGCTTCTGGGTTTCGACGTAGCTGAGAAGCTCGGCCATGTTGTCCTTGATCATCTCCGTCAGGTGAGTGGTGATGACGGTCGCCGGGTCGACGACCGTATAGCCGCGGAACAGCGCCTCTTCGCGATTGGCCTCCTC
>JADFNT010000263.1 GCA_022563215.1 Pseudomonadota bacterium | reverse complement strand
GGATGGCGGTCTTCACCTTCACCGCATCAATGGCGTCGATCACATAGTCAAACGGGTGGCCGAGCAAGGCCTCGACGTTTTCCACGGTGACGAAATCGTCGATGCGGCTGATCTCCGCACGCGGGTTGATCTGCAGGACGCGCTCAGCCATGGCGTCGACCTTGGCCATGCCGTAGGCATCGCCCAACGCGTGAATCTGGCGGTTGGTGTTGGAGACGGCAATGTGGTCGAGATCGATCAACGTGAGCTTGCCGACACCGCATCGCGCCAACGCTTCCGCCAATTCACCCGCCGTCTCGACATCAAGGTGGTTCGCCGGTTCATCCAGGATCAATACATTATGGCCGTGCAAAAATAATCCGGCTAGGCAAAGGCGCGCCCGCTCGCCACCACTGAGTACGCGGATTTCTTTGTTGACCGCCTCGCCGCGAAACAGAAAACACCCCGCGACATTCATGACCTCTTGCGTCGTCACACCGGGCGCGGCTCGACTGGTGGATCGAACGCACCGGCCTCGGCGCCGGGCCCGGCCCGCGGTCCCGCGTCATCGCCGAGCTGGCGCTGGAGGACAAGTCGTCGCCGCAGGAAACGGCGAGGATTTTTTCCGGCGCCACCCACTGCCCCGAGCCGTTGACGGCGGCCGAGAACGAACTGGCCGGGGCGCTCTATGGCCGGCCCCTCAACCATGCCGACATGCCGATGCCGGTGATGCTCGAATACCCGGAATGGATGGACCGGTCGTTGTCGGCCCTGTGGCCCGAGCGCCTGGCCGAGGAAATGTCGGCGCTCAACCAGCAAGCGCCGGTGGACCTTCGCGTCAACATGCTGAAGACGACGCCGGAAGCGGCGCTGAAATCGCTCGGCGGCGATTACCTGGAGGCCGAGCCGACGCCGCTCAGCCCCATCGGGCTCAGGCTGACGGCCAAGGCGCGGCTCGCCGGCACCCGCGCCTTCAAGAAGGGCTGGATCGAGGTCCAGGACGAGGGCTCGCAACTGATTTCGCTTCTTTGCGGCGCCCGGCCGGGGATGAATGTGGTCGATTTCTGCGCCGGCGGCGGCGGCAAGGCGCTGGCCCTGGCGGCGTCGATGGGCACGGAGGGTAAAATCATCGGCACCCTGACCGCCTGCGACATCTCCGGCCACCGGCTGGAGCGCATGATCCCGCGTCTGCAAAGGGCCGGCGCCGAACAGGTGCAGACCCGGATCGTCGCCGCGCGCAACGACGAATGGGTGGCCGCCAACGCCGGTCTTTCGGACCGGGTGCTGGCCGACGTGCCGTGCACCGGCACCGGCGCCTGGCGCCGCGACCCCAACGCCAAGTGGCGCTTCACCCCGGACGACCTCGACGACATGCTGGCCTTGCAGCAGCGCATCCTCGGCATGGCGCGGATCCTGGTCAAACCCGGCGGCAGGCTGATTTACGCCACCTGTTCGCTGTTGCAGGAGGAGAACGAGCACCAATTGGCGTGGTTTCTGGAGAATCACGAGGATTTCAAGGCCCTGCCCATCGACGAGGTATGGGCCGAAACCGTCGGCGGACCGCCGCCGCCGGCGGGGCCGTGCCTGCGCCTCAGCCCCGCCTCGACGGGCACCGACGGCTTCTTCTGCGCGGTGATGGAAAGGCGCTGAGCCGCTGAGCGTCGCTTTATTACTTTTTTCGGCCTTCGGAGACCACTTTATCTTTCCCAATCGATGATTTTACCCGGTTTCTCCCCGTAAAGTACCGAAAAGCTTGCGTTTTTCAGTTAGTTACAGTATATATTGCCTTGAATGCCGATTGACCTTGGTCATCTAGTTAGCTGAATAGTCGTTTAGGGCATATATTTCCATAAACTCCGGCTTCGCTAACGCGCCTCCAAAAGGGGCTTGGTGCTGTTTTTCGGACCGGAGAAAGAAACCACACCCGAACGTCTTAGATGAGGGAATACCCCATGGCCAGCCGCCGCAACGATAACAAAAAACCGCAATCCGACCGTCTGAACGAGCGCAAGAAGCGCCCGTGCCTGATGTGCAACAAGCCTTTTACGTCCGAACATTTCGGTCAGCGCGTTTGTCCCACCTGTAAGGGGACGGCGGCCTGGCGTTCGGGCGGCGAAGCCGCTTAAGGGAAGATTTTGGCCGGAATGTTGGAACGAACGATGGAGCAGACGATGAAAAAAAGCAAAAAGATACAGTTCGATTCCGGCCGCGCCCAGAAAAAGATGGAAAAAGCCTTCAAGCAGATGGCCGCCAAGAAGGCCAAGCAAGCGAAGGAAAAGGCCAGGCGCGAGGAAGAACAGATACCCGTCTGAGCCTCCTTATCGCCCGCTTTCGGCCTTTTTTACGTTTCCTTATTCCTGTTTCGGCAGTGACGCCTCTTGTCGGAGGCGTTTTTTCCCTGTCGGCGCCAAGCAGCGCCTCCACGCCTCTTGTCGGAGGCGTTTTTTCCCTGTCGGCGCCACGCAGCGCCCCATTCAAGGGTTTCCGGGGGGCACCCCCGGCCTCACGGCCCCTTCCTTCGCCCGCCGAAGCGGGCTTCGCGAAGGCGGGTCCCCCGGGCGAACCGCCGGCGTTTACCTTTTCGAAACTTAGGCCGTTGACAATGGCTGCTTCGGACAGGAGAAGTCTTATGCCAACGGCGGTGAAAAAAACCCGCGAACAGGACCATCCCCTGGAAGGTCCGCATCCGACCGATTAGGACGGAAACCCGCGGCACTCCCCCTGGCGGCGCGCAGCCCGCCTACGGCAGGCCCCCGCGCTTGCCCTGTTTTTCCATATACCGCTGATGGTATTCCTCGGCGCGCCAAAAATCGGACGCCGGCGAGATTTCGGTGACGATTTTATCGTCCCCGGGGTTTCCGTCGCCGCGCCCGCTCACTTGTAACGCCTGCAGCGATTTGCCGGCCTGTTTTTCCTGTTCCGGTGAATGGAAGAAGATGACGGAGCGGTATTGGGTGCCCACGTCCCAGCCCTGGCGGTTGAGCTGCGTCGGGTCGTGGCAGGCCCAGAACACCTCCAACAGGCGGTCATAGCCGACGCGCTGGGGATCGAAGGTCACCTCGACGACCTCGGCGTGGCCGGTCTGGCCGGTGCACACGTTCTCGTAGGTCGGGTTGCGGGTGGTGCCGCCGGCATAGCCCACGGCCGCGTCGGTGACGCCGTCGATGCGCCGGAACGCCGCCTCCACCCCCCAGAAGCATCCGGCCCCGAATGTCGCCTTTTCCATCGCCCTAAACCCATGGATTGTTAAATAAACCCCACCGCGTAGATATAAGAAATGGGGGCCGGATGACAAGCAAGAGGCCCCGGGGGACCCGCCTTC
>JADFNT010000262.1 GCA_022563215.1 Pseudomonadota bacterium | reverse complement strand
GCCATTCCAACCCCTGTCCGAGGACGTCGCCGTTGGCCATGGTGATCTTATCGAGGCTCATCGGCCCAAACCCTTATCTCAGCAACAAGTACGCCGCCAGTCCCATGACGGCCAGACATAGGGCGGCCATGACCAGCTTCCGGTTCGCGGGCTTCGCCGCCGACGATGCGCTGGAAGGATTGGAAGAATTCCCCGGCCAGCTTCTTCGACGTCGCTTCCATCAGCCGGCCGCCCAGTTGCGCCAGCTTGCCGCCGACCTCGGCGGTGACCTCATAGGTCAGCCGCGTGCCTTCCGAATCCTCCTCCAGCCGCACCCGGGCCGACCCCTTGGCGAAACCCGCCGGGCCGGCCTTGCCGCCGCCGGAGATGGTGTAGCTTTCGGGGGCAACGATATCGGAAAGGATGACCTCGCCCTTGAAGGTGGCTTTCACCGGGCCGACCTTGATGACGACCGTGGCGGTGAATTCGTTGTCCGAAATTTTCTCCAAGGCTTGGCACCCCGGTATGGCCTCGGTCAAAACGTCGGGATCGTTGAGCGCCGCGAAGACCGTCTCGCGCGGCGCCTGGATTATAATTTCGTCTTTCAGTTCCATGTCGGCCCCTTGTTGTTTTTTTGAAAGGCTTGTCTGTACTTCCGGAGCGGAAAGATCAAGGCGCTTCATCGGATAAATATCATTTGTCCGGCAAGTCGTCCGGTAAATCCTTGGGGCCGTCGACGTCGAAATGGATGTCCGCGGTATCGACCTCGACCGCCGATATCCCGTCGGCGTTCCTTTTCAGCAGATCCCGGCCGCCGGTGTCGCCGGAAACCTCCAGCAGTTGCGGGAAAAACCGCCTCGGCCACAACACCGGGTGGCCCCGCCGGCGGTCAAAAACCGGGGCGCAGATATCGGTTTCGCCGCCTTCTTCGAAGCGCCCGATCAAAAGGTCGATGATGTCGGCCGAAATCCGGGGCATATCGGCAAGCAGTACCAACGCCCCCGTTCGCCCCTCCGGGACCGCCGATATCCCGGCCTTCAAGGACGTGCTCAGCCCGTCGCGGTAATCGGGGTTATGGACGACCTTTAGGTCCAAACCGGCGAGGGCGGTGGCGATAAGATCGGCCTCATGTCCGGTGACGGTAATGACCTCAACTGCACGTGAAGCCAGGGCGGCCCCCGCGGCACGCCGGACAAGAGGCTCGCCATCGGCCTCGAACAGCAGTTTGTTGGCGTCGCCGGAACGCCTGGATTCTCCGGCCGCCAGGATGACAGCGGCGACGCCGCCGGCCTTTTTGCCGGTGCCGGAATCATTCGAATTTTGGTCTTGGTTGGGCATCTAAAACCGGACTTTCGTTTATCGAAACGCCTGTTATAAAGGGTTTTCGGCCCTCGGCGCGAAAACCGGCCGAAATCCGCTTCGAATTGGAGGGATAATGCCAAAAATAGCGCTCAGCGTTAACAACGAACCTGTCAGCCATGACGTCGAGGGGCGGCTGTTGCTGGTCGATTTCATCCGCGAGGTGCTGGGGCTGACCGGCACCCATGTCGGCTGCGACACCAGCCAGTGCGGCGCCTGCATCGTTCACGTCAACGGCCTGCCGGTCAAAAGCTGCACCCTGTTGGCGGTGCAGGCCGACGGTGCCGACGTCACCACCATCGAAGGCGTTTCCCCCGACCATGGGCTCAATCCCCTTCAACAGGCTTTCCACGAAAAACACGGCCTTCAATGCGGATTTTGCACGCCCGGCATGGTGATGACGGCGATGGCCCTGATCGAGGACAACCCGGACCCCAGCGACGCCGACATCCGCCATGGGCTCGAAGGCAACCTCTGCCGGTGTACCGGCTACCAGAACATCGTCGAGGCCGTCCGGGCCGGGGCGAAGGTCATGCGGGGCTGAACGATGCAGGATTTCGAATACCAAAAGCCGAAAACCATAGCCGAGGCCGGTGACGCCTTTAACGCCCAATCCGACGGCTCCTTCCTGGCCGGCGGGCAAACGCTGATCCCGGTGTTGAAACAGGGCCTGGCCATGCCGTCGGGGCTCATCGATCTTTCCGGAATCGAGGACCTGCAAGGCATAACCGTCACCGGGGCGTCCCTCTCCATCGGCGCCATGACCACCCATGCCCGGGTGGCGGCGTCCCCCGAAGTGCAAAAGGCGATTCCCGCCCTGGCCGGGCTGGCCGGCGGCATCGGCGACCCGCAGGTGCGCAACCGGGGGACCCTCGGCGGCTCGTTGGCCAACAACGACCCTTCCGCCGATTACCCGGCCGCCGTATTGGCCTTGTCGGCGGCGGTGGTGACGGACAAAAGGCGTATCCCGGCGGATGAGTTTTTTACCGGCATGTTCGAAACGGCGCTCGACGAAGGGGAGCTGATCACCGGCGTCGAGTTTCCGGTTGCCGAGCGCGCCGCCTATGCGAAGTTCGCCAACCCGGCGTCCCGGTACGCCATGGCCGGGGTCTTCGTCGCCCGCGTTGACGGGGCGGTTCGCGTTGCCGTCACCGGCGCCGGGCCGGGGGTGTTCCGGGTCGCGGAAATGGAGGCCGCCCTAAATAAGGATTTCCAGGCCGAAGCCTTGAAGGGCATCGCCGTCCCCGAGGCCGACCTGCTCGCCGACATCCATGCCTCGGCCGGCTACCGCGCCCATTTGATCGGCGTCATGGCTGGGCGCGCCGTTGACGCGGCCAACGCGAATGGGGGTGCGGCATGACCGATGTAACCATCGGCCAACCGGTGAGGCGGTCCGAGGACGAGCGGTTCCTCACCGGCCGCGGCCGGTATATCGACGACATCAACCTGGAAGGCCAGGCCCGGGCCGTGGTGCTGCGCTCGGTTTATGCCCATGCCGACATCAAGAACATCGACGCCTCCGAGGCGCTGGCCATGGAAGGCGTGCTTCTGGTGGTCACCGGCCAGGACTGGATCGCCGAAGGGTTCGGCACGATGCCGACGAAAACGGCGGTGCGGAAGAACCGCGACGGATCGGAGCTTTCGGAACCCCCGCGTCACTGCCTGGCCATCGACCGGGTACGCTACGTCGGCGAGCCGGTGGCCCTGGTGGTCGCCGAAACGGACCAGATCGCTCGCGACGCCCTGGACCTCATCGACGTCGATTATGAGTCCCTGAACGCGGTCACCAACGCGGTCAAGGCGCTGGCCCAGGATGCGCCGCAACTGTGGGACGGCATCCCGGGGAACCTGTGCATCGACTTCGAACTCGGCGACCGGGAAGGGGTCGAAAAGGCTTTCGAGGAAGCCGACCACGTGATCACGCTGGACCTGGAAAACAACCGCGTCACCGCGGTGCCGATCG
>JADFNT010000023.1 GCA_022563215.1 Pseudomonadota bacterium | reverse complement strand
ATTCAGGGTCGCCGGGCCGAGGGACGCGTTGTCGTGTTCGGCAATGACCAAAACGCCCATCAGATCACCTTCGCTTCGTTCCTGAGCTTGTCAACCAGCTCGGCCACGGTTTCGACCCTGATCCCGACTTCGCGGCCTTGCGGTTCCTCGACCTTCAGAGTCTTCAGCCGGGGCGTGGCGTCAACGCCGAGGTCTTCGGGCGTCATCGTGTCGATGGGTTTTTTCTTCGCCTTCATGATGTTCGGCAACGACGCATAGCGGGGCTCGTTAAGGCGCAAATCCGTGGTCACCACCGCCGGCAGGGTCAGGGCGACGGTTTCCAGCCCGCCGTCTATTTCACGGGTCACCGTGACCTTGCCCTCGCCAAATTCGAGGCCGGAAGCAAACGTTCCCTGCCCCCAACCCAGCAACGCCGCCAGCATCTGGCCAGTCTGGTTGCAGTCGTTGTCGATGGCCTGCTTGCCGAGGATCACCAGGTCGGGGTTTTCCTTCTCGGTAATGGCTTTCAACAGCTTGGCCACGGCCAGCGGTTCGAGCTCGGCGTCGGTCTCGACCAGGATGCCGCGGTCGGCGCCCATGGCCAGCGCCGTGCGGATGGTTTCCTGGCACGCCTGAGGGCCCATCGACACGGCGATCAGTTCGTCGGCCGTGCCGGCCTCTCTCATCCGCACCCCTTCCTCGAGGGCGATCTCGTCGAACGGGTTCATGGACATCTTGACGTTGCCGGTCTCGACGCCGGTGCGGTCCGATTTGACCCGGATTTTGACGTTGAAATCGACGACCCGCTTGACCGCGACCAGAACCTTCATGGTGGACCTGCCGTTGATTCGAAAACCCCGTGGCCGGGGTCAAGAGACATAAAAAGAATGGATATACAGCCTTGAAATAAAAGAACTTCCTGGGATGACTCCCCGCTTCGCACTTGCACAATAGGAGCAAGGAAACCGCGGGTCAAGGTGCCTTTGTATACAAATTTCAGGTCCCTCAGCGGTTGGCGCCGGGCTGCCAGAGCACGTCTTTTTTGCCCCCGTCGTTGACGTGGCGGGCGAGAACGAACAGATGGTCGGACAGCCGGTTGGCATATTTCACCGCTTCCGGGTTGACGCTTTCGTTTTCCGCCAGTTCGCACATCAGCCTTTCTGCGCGCCGCACCACGGTGCGGGCCAGGTGCAGCCACGCCGCCGTTTCCGTGCCGCCGGGGAGGATGAACGAGGTCAGCGGCTTCAGGTCTTCGTTCATGGCGTCGATCTCGTCTTCCAGGCGCTTGACCTGGACGGCGGAAATGCGGAGCGCTTCGACTCCTTCCTTTTCGCTTCCTTCGGGCCGGCACAGGTCGGCGCCAAGGTCGAACAGGTCGTTCTGGATGCGCGCCAGCATGGCATCCGTCTTGCCCCGCGTGCCGAGACGCGCCAGGCCGATGACCGCATTGGCCTCGTCGGCGGTGCCGTAAGCGGCGACCCGGATATGGTGCTTAGGCACCCGCCCGCCGGAGCCGAGCGAGGTTTCGCCCTTGTCGCCGCCGCGGGTATAGATCTTGTCGAGCTTGACCACGTCTTTAGCCTCCCCTTTGCTCACACCGCCGCGCCTGTTCTGACTAAGACAGACTGAGCTTTTCTCTTACCCTTTTTGCGATATCCGACATCATAGTATTCATGGTTACAAATGGGCACCTTCAATCGTTACACTTTTTAGTGTTAGAAATGTTACACCAAAAAGTGTAATCTCCCGATTATGTCACCGAAGGACGCCCTTCAAAAAGCCATCGACCTCGCTGAAGGCCAATCGGCCCTGGCGCGCAAGATCGAGTGCAAGCAACAGAACATCTGGCGCTGGCTGAAAATCGCCGGTCGGGTCCCGGCCGAGGTGGTTCTGACCATCGAATCCGCTACCGGCGTCCCCCGCCACGAACTGCGCCCGGATATCTATCCGGCCCCTGATTCGGAGGTGGCGGCGTGCATAAGTCCAAAGGACACGGCAACGGATAATGAAATCCACCGGGGCTTGAGTGCCATCAGCGCCGCCACCGTCACCATGCAGCTTTTGAAGCGCGGCATCCGCAATATTTCCATGGCCGGCGTCCGGCCCCTGAACGATCCCCCCCAACGCCTGGTCGGCCCCGCCTATACGCTGCGCTACGTGCCCTTGCGCGAGGACCTCTCGACCCCGGAAGTCCTGGGCCAGCCCGACTATCCACCGCGCCTCGCCATTGAGCACGCGCCCGAGGGAAGCGTCCTGGTCATCGACGGGCGCGGTATCGCCGACATCGCGGTGGTCGGGGATCTTCTGGTCGAGCGGCTGAAAATCCGCGGCGTCGCCGGCGTCGTTTCCGACGGCGGCGTGCGCGACTGCGCCGAAGCCCTCGCCGTCGGCTTGGCGCTTTATGCCGCCGGGCCCGCCGCGCCCGCCAGCGTCGCCGGGCACGCGGCGGCCGACATCGAAACCCCGATCGCGTGTGGCGGCGTCGCCGTCTTTCCCGGCGACATCATTTGCGCCGACGGCGACGGCGTGGTGGTGGTGCCGAAGGCGTTGGCGGCGGAAGTCGCCGAAGACGGGCTCGAACAGGAACGCTACGAGAGGTTCGCCAAGCTGAAGATCAAGGAAGGGCGCAAAGTGCCCGGCGTCTACCCGCCGAACGAGGAAACCAAGGCCGAATACGCCGAATGGCTGAAGGCCGGCGAGCCGGAGGGATGAGAAACCGGCGCCTCAGATATTCAGCAGGATGGCGGCCAGCCCCATCAGCGCCACGGCGGAGCCCTGAACAACGACCCGCCAGCGCATCAACCGGTTCGAGACATCTTCGTTGAAGAACTTGTTTTCGAACCCCATCGAAACCAAGCCCGCCACCAGGATCAGGGCGGTCGCCACCAGGGCCATGCCGACGATTATGTTCGCAATAGTGGCCATGGCTCATGATACCGCGATGGCGGGGCCGCTGGCAAAAAAACGGCGGCGAGTAAGAAGCATTCCAAGACGCGCCCGGCGGTTGATCCTTGGTATCAAGCCTCCGGTTTCGGCGGCGCCACCCCCGGCGGGAACACCGGGATCGGCTCGATGTCGTCTTCTTCCTGTTTTTCCTTTTCGTCCTCCTCGTCCTCCTCGTCCTCGAAGACGCCCAAGGGGTTGAGAATCATCGGCGCGATGACCTGATACAGGTACTTGACGACGCCTTCCTGGAATTCGGGCCGGATTTCGGACCAGGTGACGAACAGGTTGCCGTGGCGGTCGTATTCGAGTATTTCGTCGACGCCGCGCAGCTCCTCGAAGGTCTGGGCCAGATTGTCGGTGTGGCCGATGGTCAGCCATTCGGGCCGAAGGCCCGCGTGCCAGATCACGTAGACCCCGGATGCTCCCTTCAACCCCATCTCTTCCGTGTCGAGGTTGAGGAAATTGTAGTACTGGTTGCGCGGCGAACGGACCCAGGCGATGTCCCGGGGGGTGCCGGGGTCGACCGTTTTTTTCTTGGATTTCCAGAAAAGAGCCATGACCATGTTGCCAATGCCGACTAGTTTAAAGAGGCGGCGAATCCAGCCCTTATTTAATTTTAAATATTCTTGGTGATCGACGGCCGCAAGAGTAGTTCAACGCCGATGAAAATGGAAATCGCGATATTGATCCTGGCGTTGGCGGCGGTGGCCTCGGTCTTCGTGCCGACGCTGATCACCGGCGCCTCGCCGCTGCCGACGTCGAGGCCGGTCCGCGACACCATGTTGGGGCTTTTGCCGGATCACATTGTCGGCCCCATTTACGAACTCGGCTCGGGCTGGGGCGGGCTGGCCCTGGCCCTGGCCCGGCGTTACCCCGGGGCCCCGGTCAGGGGGTTCGAGGTGTCGTTACTGCCGTGGGCCTGGTCGCGGCTTAGGCGGATGGGTGGCGGGCCGCCCAACGTGGCGTTCACGCTGGCCAATTTCCACGGCGCCGATTTGTCGGACGCGGCCCTGGTGGTGTGCTACCTGCCGGGGCCGGCGATGGAGAAATTAAGACCGAAGCTGGAAGCCGAACTGCCGAAAGGGGGGCTGGTGCTGTCCAACACCTTCGCCCTGACCGGCTGGCGGGCGGTCGAGGAAAGGACCGTCCCCGACATCCACCGGAGCAAGGTCTACCTTTACCGGAAAGGCGAATAAGGGTTTTTTTTACCAAAGGGCGTTATGAGTGCCTCATAACGCCCTTTGGCAAGCGCGACCGCCAGCCTAAGCCGAATGGCCCGTAAGCCAAGGGCGCGGACGCGCCCGCCCGGCCCCTGAGGGGGTCCGGAGAAGTCACAACGTTCGTGACTTCTCGTAGGACTGCAACTCCGCCCGCCCGGCGTCTGAGGGAACACCGACCGCCGGTCATTTCTAATGACCGGTGGTATTAAGCAATGGGCGCCGCCGCCCCGGCCAGCCATTGCGCCGTCGCCTCGTCGACCAACGGCGTGATCTCGTCCCGCACCCGGGCGTGATAGGCGTCGAGCCAGGCCGCCTCGGCGCCATCCAGCATGTCGGCAACGACAAGCGCCCGGTCGATGGGGGCCAGGGTCAGGGTCTCGAACCCCAAAAGCGGCTTTTCGGCGTCGCTGTCCACCTGAACGACGGTGACCAGGTTCTCGATGCGGATTCCGTAGGCGCCAACCTTGTAGTAACCGGGCTCGTTGGAAACCACCATGCCCGGCGCCAAAGCCACCCGGTTGGGCCGTTTGGAAATGCGGTGCGGCCCTTCGTGGACGCCGAGGAAATGGCCGACTCCGTGTCCGGTGCCGTGGTCGTAATCCAGCCCCGCCCGCCACAGCGGCAGGCGGGCCAGGGTGTCGAGCTGGCTGCCGGTGGTGCCTTCGGGGAACCGCACGGTGGCGAGCGCGATGTGGCCCTTGAGCACGAGGGTGAAGTTGCGCCGCATCTCATCCGTCGGCTCGCCGATGGCAATGGTGCGGGTGACGTCGGTGGTGCCGTCCAGGTACTGGGCCCCGGAATCGACCAGGTACAGGGACTTAGGCCTTAGCGGGGCGTCGGTTTCCTCGCTCACCCGGTAATGGACGATGGCGCCGTTGGCGCCGGCGCCGGAAATGGTCGGGAAGCTGAGGCCCTGGAAATGATCGTTATCGCGCCGGAGCGACTCCAGCTTGTCGGCGCAGGCGCTCTCCATCAGGGAGCCCCCCTTGGCCCCCTTGGCCGCTTCTGCCGCTTCGCCGTCGAGCCAGGCCAGGAACCGGGTCAGCGAGGCGCCGTCGCGCCGGTGCGCGGCCCGGATGCCGTCGATCTGGACGGCGGTTTTTATCGCCTTCGGCAACTGGCACGGATCATTGCCGCGATCGATGACGGCGCCGGCCTTGTCCAGGCGGTCGAACACCCATAGGGGCGCGGTGTCGGCGCTCACGCGCACGGTCTTGGCGTCCTTGCCGAGCCTGTCCAGGGCCGGGCCGAAGGCGTCGGGCTCCAGGGTTTTAACATCCCCGCCCAGGTGGTCGGCGGTCCCCGGCGCCAGCTTACGGCCGTCGATGAACAGCTCGGCGTTGCCCTCGGCGTAAAGGATGACGAACGACAGCGCCAACGGCGTGAACGGCACGTCGCCGCCGCGAACGTTCAACAGCCAGGCGATGGAATCGGGGGCCGTCAACACCACCGCGGCGGCCTTGTCGGCCTTCAAGCCGTCGGCGATCCGGCGCCGTTTGTCGGCAGACGGGTCCCCGGCGAAGGCGGCGTCGTGGGCGACGACGGGCGACAGCGGCGCCGCCGGCTGGCCCGTCCAAACCGCATCGACGGGGTTTCCGTCGCAGGCCGCCAGCTCGCCCCCGGCTTTCTTGCAGGCGGCCTGAAAACGGGCGGTCTGGATCGGGGTCAACAGCCACGGATCGAATCCCAGCCGGGCGCCCGGGGCCAGGTTGGCGGCGATCCAGTCGGCCGGCGGCCTGTCGGTCAGGTGGCAATGCTCGAAAAGGCCGCCGTCGACTTCCTTTTCCACCTGCAGGGTATAGCGGCCGTCGGCGAAGACCGCCGCCTTGTCGGCCAGGATAACCGCCAACCCGGCCGATCCGGTGAACCCGGTCAGCCAGGCCAGGCGCTCGGATCTGCGGGCCACGTATTCGCCCTGGTGTTCGTCGCTTCGGGGCTGGATGAAACCGTCAAGGTCGCGGCGTTTGAGCTCGTCGCGCAAAGCGCCGAGGCGGGCCGGGTCGGTGGGGCCGCCATCGAGTCCGTCGTCGAGGCCCCCGTCGTCGTTGCCGGATTTGTTACCGTTCAGGGCCATGAGGCGCGGGTGCTCCGTGGGTGGGTCCGAATCTGCAGAAACTAACAGGCCCGCCGGTTCCTGTCATATGCCATCGGCGGCGCTCCCGGGAAAAGTCCAACAGGCGAGGATATAAAACCCCACCGCCATGACGATCACCGCCGTGAACCCGAACTCAATGGCAAGCAGGGCCGCGATGACGGCGCCTAGCACCGAAGCGCAGCCGTTGATGGCCCAGGCCCACGGGATCAGGCCGGGCCTTTCCTCACCGAGACGGGCTAGACCTAAGGGAAACGGCATGCCCATCGGAAAAGCCAGCGGCGCGATCAACAACAGGGATAGGGCGAATTTGGCGGCCAGCGCCAGCGTCGTCAGCCATTGGAAAAGGGATGGCAGCAGAAACAGGTATGCCACCACGACGACGGCGATTCCGACGACGGGGTAGAGACTCGGGTTGGCGGAAGACAGAAGGCGGCCCGAGAACAGGCTCCCCAGGCCGGCGAAGACAAGGAACCCGCAAAGAACCACGGCAGCGGCATATACCGGGCTGGCGAGGAACAGGATGAACTTCTGGATAAAGGCCATCTCGACGAACAAAAAGGCGAAGCCGAGGCTCAGGAAATAGATCAACACCCGCATGCTGGGGCGGGGGGGTCTTTCGGCCTTCTTCGCCCGGCGGCCCGCCCACAACGGCAGCGGTATCAACACCAGCGCGAAAACGATGGCCTGCAATAGAATCAGGGCGAGAACCAGGTAGCCCCATTCCAATAGCCCAAAACCGCCCCGGCCCCGAAGCGCATAAAGCTCAATGAAAAGCGGCCATTTGAAAAAGTTGAAGAAATAGGGCCTGTCGTCGGTGACCGGCCGGATATCGTATTTATAGCGATCGATGAAATCTTCGCCGGCAGGTCCGAGCAGGGAAATGGCCGATTCAAAGAATAGGGGCCTTTCCAACAGGTGGTAGCGGTTGGGGTCGGCCGGCGTGATGCCGGGGAAATAAACGACGTCGAAGGCCCGCTCGCGGGAAAAACGCTTAATGGCGATGATTTCGGGCCCTGAGAAAGCGCCGTTCTTGATCAGGAGGGTGGTGGTCTTGCCGCCCCGGATGAGGGCCAATTGACGGCCCGGTTTGGCAACCCCCATACGGCCAAGGGCTTGGACAGCGGTGGCGAACAGCTTGAGGCTATCGCGGGGCGGCAGTTTGAGCCAGCGGGTGATGGAGACAAGGCCGCCGGGATTGAGCCGGGCAAGGTACCGCTCCATGGCCTCGGTCGTATAAAGATAGCTTTCGTTCAAGGCATGCAGCCCGGCGCTTGCGGCACCGAAGGAATCCACCAGGGCCATTTGTATGAGATCGTAGGCCACACCCCCGCCGCCGACGAATCCACGCGCTTCGGCGACATGGAGACGGACGTCCTGACGATCATAGAGTCGTCCCGAGAATGCGGCGTAGTCTTCCTTGATGAGCGCCGCCATTTGGGCGTTGACCTCAAGAGCGTCGATCCGCCGCGCCTGGAAAAAGACCGCCTGCAGGACGTCGGTGCCGCCGCCGGCGCCGATGACGAGGACGCTCGGCCGCCGCAAAAGGTGATACGGCAGTGCCGAGGTTAGGAAATCCAGGTACCGGGGCGCCTCCCCCCCGGGGTCATACCGGTTGATAACGGTGAAGCCCCCGCCGTCGGTGAAAACGCCCAATTGTTCGGGCGGCTCGGACGGGTTGAGGAAACTAAGCCCCGGGGCGTGGCGAAAGGGAACCCTGGGGCTTTCCACCACCGTCAACAGGCCCAGCGGACCGGAACGTTCGTCGACGATCCTGGCCCCGGAAACCTGAAGCGCCTGGCTTAGTCCTTTGTAGGGAGAAGGCTTGAGTTCGGTAAAGGGACCGGCAAGCAGGAACGGAAGCAGCCCGGCGGCCAGAAAAAGCGGTCCTGCCAGCCAGCGGCGGGTGCCGCCGCCGGTGAGCAGAGACAAGGCCGCGGCGGCGAAGCCGGCCGCGCCGAGGGCCTTCAAGGCGTCCACGGGTGCCAGCCAAAATAACAGTCCCACCATTCCGAGCGCGCCCGTACCGGCGCCAAGAAGGTCCGAACCGTATGTCCGCCCCATCAGGCGGCGGAAACGATATAGGGTAAGGCCGATACAGTTGGCGGCGAACAAGAAAGGGACCGCAAGCAACAGATAAAGCAGCGCCAGATACAGCGGTTGCAGCGGGTCCCACAACAACTCCAGCGGATTCAGCGGTATCCGCTGGGCCAGGAAAAAACACCCTGGCACGGCGGCACCGAACAGGGCGGCGTTGAAGGCAAAAAGGTCCCGGAAGCGGCGCCCGACCTGTTCGCCGGCGAGCGCAAGAAAAGTACCGCTCACCCCGTACCCCAGGAGCGCGAGGCTGATGATCATGTAGGCGAAGTGGTGCCACTGGATGATCGAGAACAGGCGCAGCAACAGGACTTGGTAGCCGACCGCGGCGGCCGAAATTAGCGCCACGGACAAAAGCGGCGGCCGAAGGCTGTCGTCGAAGGGCGAATTTAGCGGCGCCATCGGTTGCGGGAGGTCGGCATGGCCGGCCCCGTCAATGACCCCCCGTTAGCGGCACGAAACGCACGGGCAGGATATGCCGCAAGGTGACGCCGCCGTCCACGCTTTTCTCTACCATGGTCAGGTATTGGACGAGGAAGCGCTCGCCCACGGGAGCGACCATGCGTCCGCCCGGCTTCAACTGGCGGACAAGCGGCGGCGGCACATGACTAGCGGCGGCGGTGACAATAATGGCGTCAAAGGGCGCATGTTCCTTCCAACCGTAATAGCCGTCACCGACCCGCGTCTTGACGTTGCCATATCCCAGCCTTTTCAACCGCTCCTTTGCCAGCTGGCCGAGCGGTTCGATGATCTCGATGGTGAACACCTTGGCGCCGAGTTCGGCCAGTATCGCCGCTTGGTATCCCGACCCTGTGCCGACCTCCAGAACCTTTGAACCTATCTGCACATCCAACAAGTCGGTCATCAGGGCGACGATATAAGGCTGCGAAATGGTCTGGCCGTAGCCAATGGGCAAAGGGCGGTTTCGATAGGCCAAGTCACGGACGTTTTCGGGCACGAATTCATGGCGGGGGACTTCGGCCATGACCTTTATAACCGCTTCGCTGAACGCCTTGCGCCCCGTTTCCCTCTGCGTCTCGGCGGCCATGGAGGCAATGGTGTCAACCAACTCCTGACGCGCCTTGGCGTAATATTCCTGGGCGTTTGCCGTAAACGGCGATCCCACCGCCAACGAAAGCCCGGCAAGCACAAGCAGGCACCGGCTATCGAAGCCGCACCACAACCAGCCGGTCAGGCGGCGGCCCCGACCCCGGGCGCGGATAGATGGAAAGGACTTGGCAAGGCGATTCTGCATCGTCCGGGATCACCCCCCTCCGGTTATTGGGATAAGACCGATTGTAAACGGTGCCGGGGCGCCGCGCCAGCAGGCCTGCGGACGGTTCCGCCCATGACCGTCTCCTTGCCGTTTGGGTCAAATATTTCCGTAGCTATGCGTTTTATGCAATGGTGCAGTGCAACATTAACGGTTTACGGCCCCCTAAAGACGACTATTTTACCCATGAGAGGTCAATCTCTCCCGAAGAAAAAAGATAAAGACCACGGTGGAGCGCCGATATCCGAATATCAAGACCTAAGGAGATACGTTATGCAAATTCAGAATGACAACAATGGGAACGCGGGCCTCTTTTCCGCCTTCGCCCCTCAGCGCATCGATCCGCTCAGCGCCGCCGCCCTGGGCCACTATACGCGGCAGAAGGAAATGGCCCGCTTCATCGGCAAAGCCGTCCCGGTGTTTGTCCAGGGCGTTAAGTGGCTGGCTAAGCCGTTTTTAAACTGGCACCGCCGCAACGTCCTCTACGGCGATCTTCAAGTCCTGCCGGACTACCTGCTCAAGGACATCGGCTTCACCCGCGACGAGATCACCGCCGTGGTCTATCACCAGCTCAGGCGCCGGCCCTTGACGCTAAGCCCGACCCGCGCCCAGCCGGCATCCAGCGTTTCTGGCGTTTCTGGCGTTTCTGGCACCGAAAACGAAAACCGCAAAGAGGAAAAGCCGCTGGCCGCCTAATCAAGGCCAACGCGCAAAACAAAAAAAACGGCGGTTCCCCGTAACTTCTGGGGGCCGCCGTTTTCTTTTCCGCTCAAAGGCGGGATCGGTTCTTAGGCTTTGGTCATTTCGGTTGCGGGACGATGCGCAGGTAGGGCTTCGGCGCCTCCCAGCCGTCCGGATATTTTTCCTTGGCCTCGTCGTCGGAAACGGCGGGGACGATGATCACGTCGTCGCCGTCATTCCAGTTGGCTGGCGTCGCCACCTGGTGGTTGGCCGTCAACTGGCACGAATCGATGACCCGCAAAATCTCGTCGAAATTACGCCCGGTGCTCATCGGATAGGAGATGATCAGCTTGATCTTCTTGTCCGGGCCGATGATGTAGACGTTGCGCACGGTGGCGTTGTTTGCCGCGGTGCGGCCTTCGGCGCCGCCTTCCTCGTCGGCCGGAAGCATGCCGTAGAGCTTCGCCACCGCAAGGTCGGAATCGCCGATCAAGGGGTAATTGATGGCGTGGCCCTGGGTTTCCTCGACGTCCTTCGACCACGCCTTGTGGTCTTCGACGGAATCGACGCTGATGCCGATGACCTTGACCTTGCGCTTGTCGAACTCGGGCTTGATCTTGGCCAAATAGCCGAGCTCGGTGGTGCACACGGGGGTGAAGTCCTTGGGATGGGAAAACAGCATTACCCATCCGTCACCGATGAATTCGTGGAAGCCGATCGTGCCTTCGGTGGTTTCGGCGGTGAAATCAGGCGCCTCGGAGCCAATTTGTAGTGTCATTGGGTCGGTCCTCCCTTGTTGGATGAATTTTATTTTTTTTCCGCCGCGTGTGACGGAGTTTGAACTGTAACCATAAATAATACCCGGTAGGGGCGAAATCCAGTCCTTCTTAGGCGCCTTCAACTTCCCAGGCATTGCCTTATAAAGGCGACGGCTTCGCTGGAATCCCATTCGGCGGCGCCCAGGGCGCGGCCAATTTCCCGACCCCGCTTGTCGATCAATATCGTCGTCGGCAGGCCGATGATCTTCGATCCGCTGAGCACCTTGCGGCCCTTGTCGATGAAGATGTCCAGGTTGCTGATCCCGTTGACGTCATAGAACTTCTTCACCAACGGCACTCCGGCCCGGTCCTCCGAGATGGCCAGGACCTCGATCTCATCCCCGGCCAGTATTTTCTTGAGCCTGTCCAACTGCGGCATTTCGGCCACGCAGGGCGCGCACCAGGTGGCCCAGAAGTTCAAGACCACGGCCCTGCCGCGGAAATCGGCGAGGGTTAACCGGGTCCCGGTTACGTCGAAGAAGGGCTGTTCGGTGACCGCCCGGGGGGGCTCGACAAGGTCGAAATTATCGAGCACGCCGACGGGGGCCAAGCATTTTCCGCCTTCCGCACTTGCCAGCGGACGTGATATGGAGACAATCGCCGCGAGTAACAGCCAAAGCAGGGCCGGAAAGGCGAATCGTCCCAAGGTTCTGCGTCCTTGCGGCTTTTCGAACGGGTTTTGAACCATGGCAAAGAAATCCAATAAGCCGGCCCCCCAAGGCAACGGGCCGGGCACGAAGGGAATCCGGGGCGGTCGTTTCAAGGCCGGGCCCGCGGACGTCATGCGGGAAATCAATGCCTCCATTGATTTCGACAGGCACCTTTATGCCCAGGACATTGCCGGTTCCAAGGCCCATGCGGCAATGCTGGTCAAGGCCGGCATCATATCCCAAGAGGACGGCGATGCCATCATCAAGGGCCTGGACGCCATTGCCGGGGAGATCGAAAGCGGCGACTTCGAATTCAGCCAAGCCTTGGAGGACATTCACATGAATGTCGAATCACGTTTAGGCGATCTGATCGGCGACGCCGCCCGGCGGCTGCCCACGGCCCGATCCCGGAACGACCAGGTGGCCACCGATTTCCGGCTTTGGGTGCGCGACACCCTCGACGGCCTGGATGCCGAGATCCAAGGCCTGCAGGCGGCCCTGATCGACCGCGCCGAGGAGCATGCCGCCGACGTCATGCCTGGGTTGACCCACCTGCAAGGGGCGCAGCCGGTAACGCTGGGCCATCATCTGCTGGCTTACGTGGAGATGCTGGGACGCGACCGGGGCCGCGCCGAGGATTGCCGGCGCAGGCTCAACGAATGCCCGCTGGGATCGGCCGCGTTGGCCGGCACGTCGTTTCCCATCGACCGCGAACAGACGGCCT
>JADFNT010000261.1 GCA_022563215.1 Pseudomonadota bacterium | reverse complement strand
CCAGCCGGTCCTTCATTTCCTCTTCGTCGTGATCGGGGCGCAGCAACGTCTTCCACAATTCCGACAGAGAACTCTTGAGGCGGCGAAAGCCCATAATCGTAACCATAGCCTGAATCGGTCCCGGGGTCGAGAAAGCCCCATTCACAGTTTGGTCATCGAAAACGCCGCCCGAAAACGTTAAAATCGGCAACCATGACCTTTGACACAATCCAGGCCATCCCCTTGTCCCCCGCCTTGGGCGCCGAGATCGGCGGCGTCGATTTGTCCAGGCCGCTGGATGACGGCGTCATCGGTGAAATCCGCCGGGCGCTGCTGCAATTCGGGGTAATTTTTTTCCAGGACCAGGACATCACGCCGGAACAGCACCTGGCCTTCGCGCGGCGTTTCGGCGATCTGGTCACCTATCCCATGGTCAAGGGGCTCGACGGTTACCCGGAGATCGCCCCGGTCATCAAGTTGGAGCACGAGACGGACAACTTCGGCGGCATCTGGCATTCGGATACCACCTACCTGCCGCAACCGCCCATGGGCGCCATCCTGGTGGCCCGGGAGCTGCCGCCCGAGGGCGGCGATACCCTGTTCGCCAACATGGTCATGGCCTACGAGGCGCTGCCTGACGACATGAAGGAGAAGCTCTCAGAACTAATCGCCATCAACAGCTCGGCCAAGGACCATGTGGCCAAGTCCCGCGAGGACCGCCAGAAGGACATGGTTGACGTGCCCGAGCCGCTGTCCGCCGATCACCCGGCCGTGCGCACCCACCCGGAAACCGGGCTCAAATCCCTATACGTCAACCGGGGCCACACCGTGGGCTTCAAGGGCATGGCCGAAGACGAAAGCGCCCCGCTGCTGGAGGAATTGTTCGAACACCAGATAAGGCAAGAATTCACCTGCCGGTTTCAATGGCGGCCGGGGTCGATCGCTTTTTGGGACAACCGCTCAACCCAGCACAACCCGATCAACGATTACCACGGCCACCGGCGCGTCATGCACCGCATCACCCTGGCCGGTGATGTGCCTGTCTAGGAGGGAAGGGAGGGTAATGGCGACAAACCCGGATTGCGAAATAAAATTTGCCGCCGGGCCTAAGCGCATACGGGTTGTTTTCAATGGCGAAACCATCGCCGACAGCACCGAGACACTGGTGCTGCTGGAAGCACGGCACCCCGATATACATTACTTTCCCCGCGCCGACGTGCGCATGGGTTTTCTCCGGCGCACGGATCACCACACCCATTGTCCCTATAAGGGAAACGCAGCTTACTGGAATATTGAGGTTGGCGGCGAGACCGTGGAGAACGCCGCTTGGAGCTATGAAGAGCCCTTTGATGAGGTATCGGAAATCAAGGGCTACCTTTCATTTTATCTGGACCGCGTAAACATCCTGGGCGTTTAAGCCGCCTCTTTCGAGGGGTACTTGTAGGACCCGTAGCGCAGCACCAGAACGCCCAGCGCCAACAGAACGATGGCCCGGCCAATCACGAACAGTGCCAGCAAGTGAAATGCCTTGACCAGCGACTTGCCGACTTCCTCGGCCACGGATTCGGTCCGCCCCGTCACCTTCGCCAGACGTTTTTCGATTTTCGTCATTGCTCCGCCTCCCCGTTGATGTCAAGGCTTCCGCCCCTTCCGAGAAAATTGGTGGTGGGCGCAGTCCCGGGCGAACCCGTCTCTGGCATTCTCGGGGCGATTTCCCTGTTAAACAGGGAAATTACAGGGAAATTTCTCGATTTAGGCTAGTTTTGGGCAGAGTGCATTGTCCCAATGCCGCGGTTTCACTGGCGTTGGGCGCCGAATTCCCTAAACCCTGGAACAGGGAATTTGATTCACGGAACAGGGAAAATTGAGGTCGGAGCAGGGATTGAATGCGTGGTTTTGCGACAAAGCCAAACAGCGACAGAACACACTAAAAAAATCAGCTTTCAAACCCTAAGCGGATATCTTGGTGACTACTTGGCTGCCATCTGGTTGCGAAATCATAACCAAACCGCTGTCAGAATTTAGTGTCATACACGCCAGTTTGGGTCAGTAACGAACTCTTGCTCCAATTGCTGCTTCCGGTCGTTAGGAAGCCAGCTCGACCGAATACCACATAAGATCAACGAACGTATTTCATCGGCTGTAAATTCCAGCTTTTCAGCAAGGGCATGAAATTCACCGCCCAAATCACACCCAAACATCTTCGGGTCGTCCGTACCGACCGTGACCGGAATCCCCATGTTAACGAACCGCCGAATGGGATGTTTCTCAATAGAGCGAACGACTCCTGTACAGATATTGGACGTTGGACACACCTCGAGAGGAATTCTTTTTTCAGTAAGGTAGGTCATTAACTGCTCATCTTCTACCGCCCTTGTTCCATGACCGATTCTGTCGACGCCGAGATTTCGAATTGCGCTCCAAATGCTCTCTGCACCCGCCGCTTCTCCGGCATGGGCGGTCGTTCGATACCCTAGGTTTCTTGCTTTTTCAAAAACGCTCTCGAATAGCTCAGGAGGAAATGCACTCTCGGATCCGCCCAGCCCAATTCCAACGACACCGAAATCGCGCACTTCATTGATCTGCGCCAGAGTCTGCATGGCGCAATGTGACCCATAGTCGCGAACCACATCGATTACGAGAGCGATTTCCACTCCCTTCACTCGATCCAAGCCGGCGCGAACCGATTCAATCAGTTGTTGAGGGCTTAAACCGAATTGCGAAAAGTCTCGTGGCGAGAGGAAAACCTCGGCGTAACGAATGTTCTGGCTGGCGAGATCGCTTGCGATATCTTCGGCTATGAAAGTGAAGTCCTCATACTCCCGGAGAAACTGGTTCTTCCACGTCCAGACATCAATAAACTGATCGAAATCCCGAAATCGAAATTTCTCCGATATGCTTTCGATATTGGAGAAGGCATGGCTCGTGTCATATTTCTGAACAAGCTTCCAGAAGGACTCATAAGGTATCGCGCCTTCAAGATGCAGATGTAAACCTGGCCGTCGCCCCTATTCACCAGCGACTGCTTGAGATGTCTCCTCGTCGGCCTCTTTCCCTTGGATGAACGCGTCGCACAACTCGCAAGCAACCGAATCGCGCATCTGCTTGGGCGGACTCTTCATGTAATAGGCAGAGGCCGCCTCCAAAGGACCGCCGATGCCGCGTTCCAATCCCAGCTTGGCGCAACGGACGGCATCGATAACCACGCCGGCGCTGTTGGGGGAGTCCTGGACCGACATCCTGAGTTCGAGTTCCAACGGCACGTCCCCGAAGCCGCGGCCTTCCATGCGGATGAAGGCGACCTTGTTGTCGTCCTGCCACGGCACGT
>JADFNT010000022.1:5803-12485 GCA_022563215.1 Pseudomonadota bacterium | reverse complement strand
TCGGCGATCTTTTTCTCGTCGCCGAGGTCGCCGCGGAAGATGATCTCGACCGCGCCCTTCGGCCCCATGACCGCGATCTCGGCCGACGGCCAGGCGAAGTTGACGTCGCCGCGCAGGTGCTTCGAACTCATGACGTCGTACGCCCCGCCATAGGCCTTGCGGGTAATCACCGTCACCTTGGGCACCGTCGCCTCGGCAAAGGCGAACAGCAGCTTCGCCCCGTGTTTGATGATGCCGCCGTATTCCTGCACCGTGCCGGGCAGAAAGCCGGGCACGTCGACGAAGGTGACGATGGGGATGTTGAAGCAGTCGCAGAACCTGACGAACCGCCCGCCCTTGATCGACGACGAGATATCGAGGCAGCCGGCGAGCACCATCGGCTGATTGGCGACGATGCCGACGGTGGTGCCTTCGATGCGCCCGAAGCCGATGATGATGTTGCCGGCGTAATCGGGCTGCAACTCGAAGAAATCGCCTTCGTCGACCACTTTTTCGATCAGTTCTTTCATGTCATAGGACTTGGCCGGATCGTCGGGGATGAGCGTGTCCAGCGATTTCTCGACCCGGTCGCCGGGGTCCGGCGTCGGCCTTGACGGCGGGCGTTCGGTGTTGTTGGCGGGCAGGAAGTCGAGGAAGCGGCGCATCGACAGCAACGCCTCGGTGTCGTTGCTGAACGCCTTGTCGGCGACGCCTGACGTCGTGGTGTGGGTGCCGGCACCGCCCAGTTCCTCGAGCGTCACTTCCTCGTGGGTGACGGTCTTCACCACGTCGGGGCCGGTGACGAACATATAAGACGTGTCGCGGACCATGAAGATGAAGTCGGTCATCGCCGGCGAATACACCGCCCCCCCGGCGCACGGTCCCATGATCAGGGAAATCTGTGGAATCACGCCGGACGCCAGAACGTTCCTCTGGAACACCTCGGCATAGCCGCCCAGGGACGTCACCCCTTCCTGGATGCGGGCGCCGCCGGAATCGTTGATGCCGATCACCGGCGCCCCGACCTTCATCGCCTGGTCCATGATCTTGCAGATTTTCCCGGCATGGGCTTCGGACAGCGATCCGCCGAAGACGGTGAAATCCTGGCTGAAGACAAAGATCAGCCGCCCGTTGACGGTGCCGAAGCCGGTGACGACGCCGTCGCCGGGGATGGTCTTGTCCGCCATGCCGAAATCGGTCGCCCGGTGTTCGACGAACATGTCCCATTCCTCGAACGAGCCGGGATCGAGCAGCAACTCAAGGCGCTCCCTGGCCGTCAACTTGCCCTTGGCGTGCTGGGCGTCGATGCGCTTCTGGCCGCCGCCCAAACGGGCGCGTTCGCGCTTTTCCTCCAACTGGCGGATGATGTCCTGCATGGCGCCCCCGGATGGTGATCGTGGCCCTACTGTATCGAATTTCGTTGGCTAAATAAAATCGTCGGTCAGTTTGATAAGCGCCGCCGCGGCTCCTATTTCCTTTTTCAGGGCCTCCAGGCGCTCGGCCTGTTCCGGGTCCTCGCCCCATTTTTCGTTCTGCCAGGTTTCGTCCAACTGCGCGGCGGCGGCGGCCTCCTTAGGAGTGATATGGCCGTGGACCAGGGCCAGCCCGATGATCAACGAGCCCGAGGCCTGGGTCGCGGAGGCCAAGGCGGTGAGTTGAAGGTCGTCGAGGGCCTCGACGGCGCGGCGGAGTTTTTCCAGGGCTGCCTTGGATTGCTCCTGGGGAACGATGCCCTCGGTTGCCGCCAGCCGGGCGCCGAACTTGTCGCCCGCCCAATCGAGAAGCGGCTGCCACTGGGCCTGCTGGTGCCGTTTGAGTTCTTGGGGGCCCTCGGCCCGGTAGCACAGCAAATCGGTTGCGGCGTATTTGACCGTATGGTCGATTATCGCCTGGCGGCCGTTCTTAACCCGGTCGATGGCGGTGCAGGAAAGACCGGTGATCGGCATCGCCTCGGCCCGGATGTCGCCGTCTTGGTCGGCCCATTCCCGGGCCACCGCTTGGGCCAGCCTTTCGGTGGCAAGGACCAGCGGGTTGCCCTCAGGCGTTTTGGCGGGACGGCCGTCGAGGGTCAGCGTGAATCCGCCGCCGGCGGCTTGATAACCGGCGTCCTTGTAGAAACGCTTGGCATTGGCCCAGGGCATTTCAATCCCGTCCGCAGACCCGTTACTTCCCGAACAGGCCCTTCAAGGCGCCGCCGAGGCTCTTGCCGATCTCATCCAGTTTTTTGTCGATCTTGTCGGCGGTCGAATCGCCGGAGGACGGTTTTTGGGGCTCGGTTGGCGGCGGCTGGGAAGTGAAAGATGAGGCCGGGGCCGGGGCCGATTGTTTCGCCTTGGCCCGGGCCAGGGGCCGTCCGGCCAGGGCGAGCTGGCAATAGTCCGTATCGTCGATATTCCCCGACCCGCCGCCCGGTTCCTTGTTGCCGCCGATGCCGACAAGTTTGCCGAGCGCGGAAACGCCGCCCTTGGCGATATCGGTGGCGGTGGAGACGGCGCCGGTCACCACGCCGATGGCGGCGGCGCCCAGATCGGGAATGACCGTCGGGTTGGCCAGCGTGCCGCCGACGTTTACCGGCACCATGGCCAGCTTCAGCAGGCTGACTTTCTTGGCCCGGGGTTCGATGTTGATGTCGATGGTCTCGTCCTTCAGGTTGACGCCGCCACGGCCGATCATGCTGAGGCCGCCGGTTTCGAACACCAGCGCCTTGGCCGACGCCTGGCCCTTGCGGATATCAAAATCAACCACGGCGCAACGGATGTCCTTGTCGCCCTTGCTGTCGACGAACGGCAACGCCGACATCACGTCCGCCGACAGGATGTTCAGAAGGCCGCTTTCGACCTTGCCGCCCCGGGTGACGATGCGGACGCGTCCGTCAAGGCCGGCCATGATCGCCCGGACCGAGTAACCGCGGCCCTTCAGGTTGATCGCCGCATCGACCTTGCCGCTGGCGATGCCGGTCAATTTCAGTTGTTTGAGGACGGCCCCGTAATCGATTTGCCTGGCATCCAGGTTGACGGTGATCGCCGGCACCGCGCCGGAGCCGTCGAGTACGAGGTTGCCGCTGACCCTGCCGCCGCCGATCACCGCCTTCAGGGACTTGACGTCGAGCCGCCCGGCGCCGAGGACCAGCGCCAGCTCGACGTCGTTGACGGCAATGCCGCCGGTGACCAGGCGGCCAATTTTGATCTTTACCCTGGCGTCCGCCACCTTGAGGCCGCCCGTGGGCAGCGGATCGGCGGCGAACACCCGGTCCCTTTTGCCTTTGGCGGGGACTTTCCCAGCCGGGGCGGGCGCAAGCAGCGCGTCCAGGTCGATCAGTTTCGAAGTCAGCTCGGCGGACACGGCGGGCCGGGCCGCCCCGACCAGGGTCACCGAGGCCCAGCCTTCCAGGTCGCTGCCGCCGATTTCGGCCTTCAGGTCGTCGAGCCGGTAGCCGCCCTTGGGATCGGACACCGCCGTTGTCAGCTTGAAGGCCGGAATCTTGGGCAGGGTCAGTCCCGCCGCCTTGGCCAGGGGGCCAAGGTCTTGGGCGTCGACGGACAATTTCAGGTCAAGGCCCCGGGCTTTTCGCGGCTCGGCGATGGTGCCCTTGACCTTGAGACTTAACCCCGAGGCGATGAGGTCTAGGGCCACCGGGTACGGCGCGCCCCCCTTCATCAGCGCCTCCAGGGAGCCGAGCCGGCCCGATAATTTAACCGCCTGGCCGTTCAAGTCGGCAGTCAGGGAAATGTTCATCGGCGCGTCGACGCCGTCGCTCCTGACATCCAGGTTGGCGATGCGAAGGGTGGTCTTTTCCCCGCTTCGGCCATCACGGTAGGTCAGGCTCAGGTCCTCGATCCGGACCCAGTTGACCACCGGCAACGTCCCGAAACCCGAGGATTGTGGTTCGACTTTTTTTCGGGCCGCACCTCCCGTCGGGCCCAGTTCCCAGTTGCCGCGTCCTTTGGCATCGGTTTCGGCCCAAAGGTCCAGCCCCACCAGCACCAGTCTCTTGACCCGGACTTCGCCGCTCAGCAACGGCAGCAGATCAACCTCGACGGCAAGCCGTTTCAGCTTGACCATTTCGTTGCGCGTTCCCCAGGGCGCGTTGGCGAAGGTCACCCCTTCCACCACCACCGACGGGCTCAGGGACAGGGACAGGTTCAATTCTCCGGAAATGGTTAAATCGCGGCCCGTCGCAGACTTAACCTGTTCGGCGATCAGCCCCCGGTATTCGTTGAAATCCAGGGATTTGATGATAACGATCCCGGTCACCACCCCGGCCACCACCAGGATGACGATGCCGGAAAGGATCTTCCTCCAATGTTTCATTTTGAAACCTTTCCCAGGGTTTCGATCGTTTTGGGCAAATCCTGAAATTCATCGATGACCGCCTGGGCCCCGGCGGCGTACAGATGCTCCCCTGGATGATACCCCCAAGAGACGCCGAGGGCCATGGTGCCGGCGCGTTTCGCCATTTCCATGTCGAAGGTGGTGTCGCCGATCATCACCGTGGCGGCCGGATCGGTGCCGGTTTCCTTCATGGCGTTCAGCAACATGTCCGGGTTCGGCTTTCCGGGGCCGCTGTCGGCGGTTTGCAGGGTCTGAAAACGGTCGCTCAGGCGGTGGGTTTCAAGGGTCATGAGAAGGCCCCGGCGGCTTTTTCCCGTCGCCACGCCCAGGATCCATCCCGCCGCCTCCAGAACCTCCAGGATCTCCAGGACGCCGGGATAAAGAGGATCATCGACTTCCCCTTTGTTCCTGAGGTCGGCGAAGGCTTCCTTATAGCTTGTCACCAGCCCGTCGTGATCGTCCGGACCGGCGTCGGGAAGCAACCGTACCATGGCCTCGCGCAGCGGCAACCCGACCACCTGGCGCACCGCTTCGGCTTCCGGCCTGGGGTGGGCGCGGGAATCGAAGGCGCTGAACATGGAGGAAATGATCGAATGCTGTGAGTCGACCAAAGTGCCGTCACAGTCGAAAACGGCCAATCGCGGGGAAGGGGACACGGCCATGGGCGAAAGGAAGTTCAAATAAGCCCCGACGAAGGCGCCCGGGAAATAACGAAACGCGCTTTATTGGGGGTTTAAGGTGCTTTCTTCGGACAACAGATAGCCGACACCGCGAATGGTATGGACACTGACATTGGCGCCGGCGCCAGCCAATCGTTTGCGCAGCCGCGAAACGTGAACCTCTACCGTGTTGGACGAGACTTCCTTGCCGAAGCCGTAAATCATGTCTTCGAGCACGTCCTTGGGGACGACGCGGCCGGCGCGGCGCATCAGGTGCTCGAGTACCCCCAATTCGCGCCTCGGAATGGAAATCGTCTTGTCGTTGACCTGCACCTCGCGGGCCGTGGCGTCGAAGGATACGTTGCCGGCGGTAATCACCAAACCGAGAACCCCCCCCGGACGGCGCAACAAGGCCCGGAGGCGGGCGACCAGTTCTTCCATGGCGAAAGGTTTCAACAGATAATCGTCGCCGCCGCTGTTGAGGCCGCGGACCCGGTCGTCGACACCGTCCCGGGCGGTCAGGATCAGGACCGGTGTTTCATCGCCAGCGTCCCGCCATGACCGCAACATGTCCAGCCCGTCGGCATCGGGAAGGCCCAGGTCTAGGATAATGGCGTCGTATTTTACCGTCGCCTGGGCGGCCTCGCCGCTGCTGGCGGTATTGACGGCGTCAACGGTGAAGCCTTCCTTTTCCAAGCCGTCCTTGACGAATTTGGCAAACCGTTTGTGATCTTCGATCAATAAAAGCCGCATGAGCCATCTCTGGAAAGTAGGCCGCGGGATATGCGCCGGCACGCATCCCCCCCCAAAAAAAAATTAACCTCTAAAGTTTGTTGCCGCCTTTTTTCCGAAAATCTATTCCCCTTCGAACCGTTTCCGGACGGCCAGCTTGTTAATTTATTGTAGTCCGAAAGGACTTTTTGGCAAGAAGTCTCACGGCTCCTCTAAGTCTTTAAATTCTTTAAATAAATCCTTCCCGGCCCGGTCGTCGAAACCGAACGTACGGAAAGTCGCCCGCATGTGGTCCGGCAATGGGGCCGACACTTCCAAAATACCGCCTGCCGGGTGCGGTATGCGCAGGGTTTTGGCATGCAGGTGGAGTCGCCTGGAGATATCTTCGCCGGCAATAAAGGCTTCCCGGCCGCCGTATTTTCCGTCGCCCAGAATCGGCGTCTCCATCGCCGCGGCATGAACCCGCAATTGATGGGTGCGGCCGGTTTCAGGTTCAAAAGCCACCCACGCCGCCTTGCGTCCGGTGCGGTCGATGACACGGTAACGGGTGAGGGCCTTTTTGCCGCCGGCAACCCCGGCGCTGACCTTTTCCCCGCCCCGGCCATGCCGTTTTGCAAGCGCCAGATCGATGATCCCCTCGGGCGGCCTGGGAACCCCCACTACCACCGCCCAGTAAAGCTTGCGTGCCTGCTTGGACCGGAAGGCGGCGGTCAGTTTCCGGGCCGCGGCACCGTTGCGGGCCAGTGCCAAGACGCCGCTGGTGTCCTTGTCGAGCCGGTGCACCAGCCGGGGACATTCGCGGGCGCCGAAACGAAGCACGTCGAGCATGGCGTCAAGATGCTTACGAAGGCCGCTGCCGCCCTGAACCGCCAGGCCGGCAGGTTTGTCGATGACCAGGACATCGTCATCCCGGTGCAGGACCCGGGCTTTCAGGTTCCGGTCATCGGCCTTGGAAATCCTGGGCTGGCGGCGCGCGGGTT
>JADFNT010000022.1:0-5793 GCA_022563215.1 Pseudomonadota bacterium | reverse complement strand
CACCACCGCCGGCGATACCGCCGCCAGCACCGATCCCAGAATCGCCGATTCCATGTACGTGAGCCCCAACAACGGCGGGCCCAGGAGGGTCAACGGCGGGCCCAGGAGGGTCACCGCCGCGCCCTCGACAAACGCCGGCACCGCGGACAGCACCAGGGTCCGGCCGCCGACCCGGTTCAGGCTGTCCTTGCTGAGTTCGAACCCCGCCCTCAAAAGAATCACGATCAGGGCGATCAGGCGGAAATCGTTCGAGGCGGCAAGAAGGTCCGGGCTCATCCAGCCCAGCACGTAGGGGCCGAACAGGACCCCCAACAGCAGCATCCCGACCAGACCTGGGATCGTCAGCTTGCGGAAAAGCCAATCGACGATCAGGCCGAGGATGATGAGTTCAGCGAGGCTGGCGATCATCTTTGTCTTTTCCTGTTTTCATGGACAATGGCTAGGCCGGACGAAAGCGGCGGCTAGTCCTTTTTTTCGCGGCGCAGTTTATCCCAGTAATCGAGCCGTTTGGCGATTTCCCGCTCGAACCCCTTATCACCGGGCTCATAGAAGCGCGCCCGCGCCATGCCTTCGGGAAAATAGTTCTGGCCGGAAAAGCCTTCTTCGGTGTCGTGGTCGTATTCGTAACCGGCGCCGTAGCCTAAGTCCTTCATCAAGCCGGTCGGCGCGTTGAGGATATGTTTCGGCGGATCGAGGGATCCCGTTTCCCGGGCCGCTTTGGCGGCCATCTTTTCGGCCCTGTAGGCGGCGTTGGATTTGGGCGCCGTGGCCAGATAAATCACGCATTGGGCGATCGCCAGATCGCCTTCCGGCGAGCCCAGGCGCTCATAAGCCTCCCAGGCGGCAATGGATTGCATCAGGGCCTGCGGATCGGCGAGGCCGATGTCCTCGGAAGCGAAACGGACCAGGCGGCGGGCGATATAGCGGGGGTCTTCGCCGCCGGCCAGCATCCTGGCCAGCCAATAAAGCGCCGCGTCGGTGTCCGATCCGCGAAGCGATTTATGGAGCGCGCTGATGAGGTTGTAATGACCCTCCCGCGACTTGTCGTAAAGCGGCACGCGCCGCTGCACCACCTCGGTCAACTGGGCGGTGTCGATGAGCGGCGCATCGGGCAGCGCCAACACCGATTCGACCATGTTCAAGAGGTACCGCCCGTCGCCGTCGGCCATGGCGCGGAGCGCGGCCCTTGCATCGGCGTCCAGGGGAAGGACCCGGCCTTCCAGTTTTTCGGCCCGGACCAGCAGTTCTTCCAGCGATCCGTCGCCGAGCCGGTTCAGCACCAGCACCTGGGTCCGGGACAAAAGCGGGGCGTTGAGTTCGAACGACGGATTTTCCGTCGTCGCGCCGACCAGGATCACGGTGCCGTCCTCCACATAGGGAAGGAACCCGTCCTGCTGGGCGCGGTTGAAACGATGGATTTCGTCAACGAAAAGCAGGGTTCCTTGACCCATTTCGCGTTTTTTCCGCGCCGTTTCGAAAATTTTGCGCAAGTCGGCGACGCCGGAGAACACCGCCGACAGGCGTTCGAAATGCAAATCCGAAATATCCGCCAACAACCAGGCGATAGTGGTCTTGCCGGTGCCCGGCGCGCCCCAAAGGATGATCGAGCTGAGCTTCCCCGATTCCACCATCCGGGAAATCGGCCCGTCGCCGGAAAGCAGGTGGTCCTGTCCGACGACTTCGGAAAGGTTCTTCGGACGCAGGCGGTCGGCCAGGGGGCGCGGGGCGCCGGATTCGAAGAGCGTACTCATGTCTTCTCCGGCCCCCGGCCGCGATCAGCCCAGATGCGTCTTGAACAGGTCGAGGGTGCGTTCCCGGGCGGCCTCGGCGGAAGGCTGGTGGTAATGTTGTCCGCCGACACGGGCAAAGGCGTGGCCTTGGCCCTGGTAATCGTAAATCGCAACCTTGTCGTTGCCTTCCAGCGCCGCGCGGACTTCCGCCTGCTGTTCGGGGGTCACGAACTCGTCCTCTGTGGGAACATGGAGGATCAGCGGCGCGTTGATCGTCTCGCCGATATGTTCCGTCAGCATCACCCCGTAATAGCTGACCGCGGCGTCGGCCTTGGTCCGCGTCGCCGTGAGAAACGCCAGCCGGCCGCCGAGGCAAAACCCGACGGTGCCCACCTTGCCGGAACAGCCATCAAGGCCGCGCAGGGTCTCGATGGTCGAATCCAGATCCTGGACCCCTTTGTCCAAGTCGAAACCGTTGAACAGTTCGAACGCCCGGGCCCATTCCTCTTCCGATTGGTCTGTCAACTGAATGCCCGGCTCCTGGCGCCAGAAAAGGTCGGGGCAAAGAGCCATGTAGCCGGCCTCGGCGAAGCTGTCGGTAATGCCGCGCATGACGTCATTGACGCCGAAAATCTCCTGGATGACCACGACACCCGGGCCGCTTCCCGATTGAGGCGGCGCCAAATAGCCCATGAAATCGCCGCCATCGGCGGCGTTGATGGTGATTTCCTTGCCGCTCATGGTTAAATCCTCCGGTAAATTTTTTTGGTTTCTTATTAGGTTATCGAAAAACGCCATTGGGGTGACGTTAGCGCATTATCCTGGACGGGGCCAATCCGGGCCCGGCGAACCTCGTCGAAATTCAACCGTTGATAGTCAGGCTCAACACCTTGCCGCCGCGGTCGACGGTAATATGCCAACGGCTCGACTTTACCGACATCAACGAGCGAAGGTGAGCTACATTGGCAACGTCCTTGCCGTTGACGGACCGCACCAGGTCTCCCAACCGGAAGCCTAAGCGGTTGGCGGGCGAGCCCTTTGTCATCTCGATCACCACCACCCCGCTGACGAAGGGATCGAGACCGAATTCATCGGCCAAGGCCGGCGATAGGTTGGCGACCTTGGAACCGGCCAGGGGTTGCTGTCCGGTGAGGACGGTAAAATTGGGCGAAGGGGTTTCCGGCGGCGGGGCCAGCAAAAGCTTCAACGCCATCGTCCGGTCCTTGCGCATCACCCGGAGCGCCGCCGTTTCACCCACCGGCAGCGTGGCGATGCGGTATCTCAGCCCCTTCGGGTCGTTGACTTCATGGCCGTTGACGGCCAACACCACGTCGCCGACCCGGAGCCCCGCCTTATTGGCGGCCCCGCCTTTATAGACACTGTTTATCAGCACGCCCGTCGGCCGCTTCATGCCGAGAGACGTGGCGATGTCCTGGGACACCCCCTGGCCCGAGGCCCCGAGCCAGGGCCGCACCAGCTTGCCACCGGCGGCAAGGCTGTTGATCACGGCGCGCACCATGTTCGAAGGGATGGCGAAACCGATGCCGAGGGAACCGCCGCTTTTTGAAAATATGGCGGTGTTCACGCCGACCAACTTGCCGTCCATGCTCACCAGGGCGCCGCCGGAATTGCCCGGATTGATGGCGGCGTCGGTCTGGATGAAGAAATTAAGGTCGGACGAGGTGACCCGGGTGCGGGCCAGCGCCGAGACGATGCCGCTGGTCACCGTCTGGCCGACGCCGAAAGGATTGCCGATGGCGAGAACCAGATCCCCGACTTCGAGATCGTCCGAATTGCGGAGCGCCAACACCGGCAGCGGATCCTCGCCGGCCTCGATCTTGAGGATCGCCAGGTCCGTGCGATCATCGGTGAGGACCGTGGTGGCGGCGAATTCGCGCCGGTCGGCCAGCACCACGTTGATCTGATCGGCGCCCTCGATGACGTGCTTGTTGGTGACGATCAGTCCGTCGGCCCGCACGATGACGCCCGAGCCGAGGGAATTCTGTTGCTGCTTTCGGGGTTGCCTGAATCCGAATTCCTGGCCGAAAAAGCGGCGGAAAAAAGGGTCGTCGAACAGCGGCAGGCTTCTACGTCCCTGCACCACCTTGCGGGCATAGATGTTGACCACGGCGGGAGCGGCTTTCTTGACCAGGGGGGCGAAAGAAAGCTGCACCTCGGCTTGCGTGCGGGGCACCCGGCGTTCGGCGGCCTGGGCGTCGAAAGCGGCCAACACCCATGCCAGGGCGGTCATCGCGCCAAGGGTTCTGAAAAGGCAAAAAGCAGCCACCGGGGCTGCCCTTGCGATCGATATTCGATGATCCCGGAGACGGTGGATCAAGCGGCCTCCCCCGACCCCTCGGCTTCCGCCTCAAGGGCGTGGCGAGCCTTGTCTTCGGCGCCCTTGGCGTCGGGGTCCCGGTCGACCAGTTCGATCACCGCCATCGGCGCGTTATCGCCATACCGGAACCCGGCCTTCATCACCCGGGTATAACCGCCGCTTCGTTCCTTGTAGCGTTCGGCCAGGGCTCCGAAAAGTTTGGACACGGCGCTGTCGTCGCGCAGGTATGAGTGCGCCCGGCGGCGGGCAGGTAAGGTGCCGCGCTTGCCGAGGGTGATCATTCTGTCGGCAACGCGCCTGAGCTCCTTGGCCTTCGGCAGGGTCGTCTTGATCTGTTCGTGGGTCAGCAAAGACACCGCCATGTTGGAAAACATGGCTTTGCGGTGTGAACTGGTGCGGTTCAGCTTGCGGGCGCCGTGACGGTGACGCATGGTTCAGGCTCCTTTTTGCTTTCGTGCGCGTGCCATTTTACACGCACGGTTGTTCGTTCTTTCTTTTAGGGCCGAAGGAACGCTCTAGTTTTTCCTGTGGCCGCTCAAGCGCCGCGCGGGCTTATCGCATGTTTCCACTGACGTGGAAAATGCTCTTAGAAGGGGTCTTCCAGCTTTTTCGCCAATTCCTCGATATTCTCGGGCGGCCAATCGGGGATTTCCATACCCAGATGAAGGCCCATCTGCCCCAGGACTTCCTTGATTTCATTCAGCGACTTGCGCCCGAAATTGGGAGTCCGCAGCATATCGGTTTCGGTTTTCTGGACCAGATCGCCGATGTAGATAATGTTGTCGTTCTTCAGGCAATTGGCCGAACGAACCGAAAGCTCCAATTCATCGACCTTGCGCAAAAGGTTCTTGTTGAACGGCAGTTCTTCTTGCTGCTCTTCGGAGAGGGCCTTTTGCGGTTCCTCGAAGTTGATGAACAGGCTCAATTGGTCCTGAAGGATGCGGGCCGCCAACGCCACTGCGTCGTCGGGGGTAACGACTCCGCTGGTGGTGACTTCAAGGCTCAGCTTGTCGTGGTCGGTGACCTGGCCGACGCGGGTATTGTCGACCTTGTAGGTGACCTTGCGCACCGGGGAAAACACCGCATCCACCGGGATCAAGCCGATGGGACTGTCCTCGGGCCGGTTCTGGATCGCCGCCACATAGCCTTTGCCGTTTTCAACGGTCAGTTCCATGTTCAGCTTTGCACCCTTGTCCAGGTGACAAAGCACCAGATCCGAATTCATGATTTCGATGTCAGGGCCAGTTTCGATGGCGGCGGCCTTGACTTCGGCGGGGCCAGAAGCCTTCAGCGTCATCCGCTTCGGTCCCTCGGCGGACATCCGGATGTTGAGAGACTTGATGTTGAGGATAATGTCCGTGACGTCTTCGCGGACGCCCGGGATGGCTGAAAACTCGTGCAGGACGCCGTCAAACTGCACCGACGTCACCGCCGCCCCTTGCAGGGACGACAACAAGACCCTTCTTAAGGCATTGCCAAGGGTCAGGCCAAAGCCTCGTTCCAGTGGCTCGGCGACGATGGTGGCGGTGCGCGACGCATCGGCGCCCGGTTGCACGTCTAGTTTCGTCGGTTTAATCAGTTCTTGCCAGTTTTTTTGAATCAATTTAGTGACCTCACGCTCGCGACGTTGATCCGTGGCTCGGGGGAGCCTTTTCCATTTTCCTATCGCCTGCCCTCCCGGGTACGGCGACGATTGGGATGCCTCGTTGCATCCCCACCGCGACG
>JADFNT010000260.1 GCA_022563215.1 Pseudomonadota bacterium | reverse complement strand
TTATACCGTGTGCCTGCCTACGTGGTCCAGCAGCAACGCCCCGTTCCGTGAGGGCAATAGCACACGGGCGGTGCGTACAACGCAGCAGGGGCGACGAGAACGGGCGGGGCGGGGTGTTGGCGGATCACCGGACGCCCACTCCGGCAAGGGTTCTACGGGCACAGCGTCGCGGCCATCTCGGCGCAAGGTGCATCCCACGTGGTCACGCAGCAGAACAGATCCACGGCGCAGACCGTCTGGCAGCAGGTCTCGGCCGCGCAGCCCGGCGTGCCGTTGTCGACATGCCAGAAATAGGCCGGCGGATAGCCTTTTTCGAACCCTGTTCTCTGCACCGGTTCATCCGATGGCTCCCGGTAATCATAGACCAGGGCGGTGACGTTCCAACTTCGCCCAAGAACGACGTCGCAGATTTCCTTGATCACCGGATGTTCGAGAACGCGCCCGGTCTCGCGGGCCAACGGCGCGCCGCCGCGGCGGACCAGGTTCACCGGCGGGATGTCCATCCGCCAGCCGCCCCTCGTTTTCACCGGGCTGGTGGCGCCGTAGTCATCGGCGAAGCGGTCCCGGATGGCTTCCCCTTCGCCGCGAATCCGGGCCACCTGATCGAGCGTCAGGAAGCCTTCGAGCGCGACGATGCCGTCGCGGCGGAAGGTTTCGATGATCTCCGCGGTCGGGGTGTCTTGGGCTGTCAAGCCGCCGGTCCTTTTGTCTTTATCTCTATTTTCCAGAGGCGGGGATTATACGGGCCAGGGGAGCGAGTAGGTCTTGACGTTGGTCAATCCCTTCATCGCTTCGAGAACACCTTCCTTTTCACCGAGGCCGGAATCCTTGATGCCGCCGAAGGGCGACATCTCGATCCGGTAGCCGGGGGCCTCCCAGATGTTGACCGACCCGACCTTGAGTTCGCTGATGAAGCGGGTGATGGTTTCCAGTTTGTCGGCGCAGACGCCGGACGATAAACCGAAGGCGGTCGAGTTGGCGATCCGGATGGCGTCGTCGACGTCCTTGAAGCGGATGATCGGGGCGATGGGACCGAAGGTTTCCTGGACCACCAGTTCGCAATCCTCGGGCACGAAGTCCAGCACCGCCGGCGGGAAAACCGCCCCTTGGCGCTCTCCGCCCAGGAGCAGCCTGGCGCCCTTGTCGACGGCGTCGTTGACGCGGTTCTCGAACAAGATGGCGGCGTCCTCGTCGATGACGGAGCCGACGTCGGTTTCCGGGTCCATGGGGTCGCCGACCTTGAGCGCCTTGACCTTTTCCACCACCAGGGCGGCGAAATCGTCGGCCACCGCCTCATGGACCAGCATGCGCTTAACCGCCGTGCACCGCTGGCCTGAATTCTTGCAAGACCCATTGGCGGCCAGGGTGGCGGCGCGGTCCAAATCAACGTCGTCCATGACGATCAACGGATCGTTGCCGCCCAGTTCCAGGACCGTGCGCTTATAGCCGGCTTTTTCGGCGATCATCTTGCCGATCTCGACGCTGCCGGTGAAGGTGACGACCTCGGCCTGGGGGTTGGTGATCAGTTCGTCGCCGATCTCTTCAGGGTCGCCGGTCACCACCTGAAGCATTTCCCGGGGCAGGCCGGCGTCGTACAGAATATCGGCCAGCAACAGCGCGGTTAGCGGCGTTTTCTCCGTCGGTTTCAGGACCATGCAGTTGTTCGACGCCACCGACGGCGCCACCTTGTGGGCGACCTGGTTCAAGGGGTGGTTGAACGGCGTGATGGCACTGACGGCCCTTACCGGTTCTCGCAGGGTATAGATCTTCCGCTTCTGGCCCTGGGGCGTGATGTCGCAGGAAAAGATTTCTCCATCATCGAGGATGCAGATCTGCGACGCCAGCCGGAAGACATCGACGGAGCGCCCGGTTTCATAAAACGAATCCTTTTTCGAAAGCCCGCTTTCCAGGGTGATGAGGTCCGAAATCTCGTCCCGCCGGGAAGCAATGGCGTCGCTGGTGGCGCGGAGGATGTCGGACCGGTCCGAGCGGCTGAGGGTGGACCGGTAGGCGGCCGCCGTCTCGAAGGCCCGGCGCACGTCGTCAACCGATGCCATGGCGACGGTACCGACGACGTCGCCGGTATAGGGATTGAGGACATCCATCCGGCGGTCCCGCTCACCGTCGTCGCCGGCCAGACGCAGGTTTTCGTGAATGGGTCTGGTTTTGGAAGATTTTGGTTTGGATTGTGCCGTTGCACCCATGGCATTTATCCTCTGGTTTTCCACTATAGGCGTTTCAGGAGCGGCCGTAGTCGTCTTCCAGGCGCTCGATGTCGTCCTCGCCCAGATAGTCGCCTGATTGCACCTCGATAAGCCGAAGCGGCCCTTCCCCGGCATTTTCCAAACGGTGCTCGACGCCGATGGGGATATAGGTGGATTGATTGGCCTCGAGGGTAAAGGTGTCCTTGCCGCGAGTAACGGTGGCCGTTCCTTCGACCACGACCCAGTGTTCGGCGCGTTTTTCATGCCGTTGCAGGCTGAGCTTGGCGCCGGGGTTTAGCATCAACTGCTTGGCCTTGAATTTCTCGCCGCTGTCGATGACCTGATAATAGCCCCACGGCCGGTAAACACGGCTTGAGGTATCGAACTCGGTTCGGCCCTGGTCCTTCAGCCATTCGGAAACCACGCGCACGTCCTGGGCCCGGTCCTTGGAAACCACCAGCACCGCGTCGTCGGTGGCGACGACGATCAGGTCCTCGACTCCGATGGCGGCGACGAAGGGTTTTTCGCTTCGGATATAAGAGCCCTTGACGCCGTCGGTCATGACGTCGCCGACGGTGACATTGCCGTCGGCATCGGAGTCGCCGGTTTCCCAAAGCGCCGTCCAGGCGCCGACGTCGGTCCAGCCGATCTCCGTCGGCACGACGGCGGCGGCTTCGGTCGGCTCCATGACCGCATAGTCGACGGAAATGGATTGAGCCGAGGCATAAGGCTCTTCGGCCAAGCGGAAGAAATCCAAATCCCGCTCGCCGCCGGCGACGGCCCGGCGGCAGGCTTCGGCGATCGCCGGGCGGTGTTTTTCCAGCTCGCTCAGGAATTGATCGGCGCGGAAAAGGAACATGCCGCTGTTCCAGGTATAGCGGCCTTCGCCGATGTAGGCCTTGGCGGTTTCGGCGTCCGGCTTTTCGACGAAGCGCTCGATCCGGAAACAGCCTTCGATCCCTTCCACCGGATCCCCCTGGCGGATATAGCCGTAGCCGGTGGCCGGCGACATCGGGGCAATGCCGAAGGTGACGAGAAAACCTTTCCCGGCGGCCTTGATGGCAACCTGGACCACATCGTCGAATTCCTTCTGGTTGGTGATTACGTGA
>JADFNT010000021.1 GCA_022563215.1 Pseudomonadota bacterium | reverse complement strand
ATCCTGCCCACCGCCTGGGCGGCGTCGGTGTGGAAGAAGGCGCCCTTGTGGCGGCAGATGGCGCCGATCTCGGCCACCGGCTGGATGACCCCGATCTCGTTGTTGACGGCCATCACCGAGACCAGGACCGTGTTGTCGGTCACCGCGCCCTGCAATTGGTCGAGGTCGATCAGGCCGTCGGCGGCAACCGGCAGGACGGTGACCCCGAAGCCTTCCCTTTCCAGGGCGGCGCAGGCTTCGAGCACGCATTTGTGCTCGGTGGCCACGGTGACGATGTGGTTTTTGTTTTCCTTGTGAAACCGCGCCATGCCCTTGATCGCCAGATTGTTGGATTCCGTGGCCCCGGAGGTAAAGACGATTTCGCGCTCCTCGGCGCCGATCAGGCCGGCGATCTGGCGGCGTGCCTTTTCCACCGCGTCGGCGGCCTCCCAGCCGTAGAAGTGGTTGCGCGAATGGGGATTGCCGAACTTTTCGCCGAAAAAGGGCGCCATGGCCTCGACCACCCGGGGGTCCGTCGGCGTCGTCGCCTGGTAGTCCAGGTACACGGGCCGGCCCTTTTTCCTGCTTCCGTTGGTTTTAGCGTTGGCGTTCATCGATTTTCCCGTTTTCCCGGCGCTTTAAGCCGCATGGGCCCCGGCATAAGCCTGGGCATGAACATCGGCCTGGCCGTGGACCTGGATCCAGGCTTCGACGAATTTGTCGGCGTCGTCTTCGGTGGTGTTCCAACCCAGGCTGACGCGGATCGCGGTCGCCGCCTCGTTGGCATCCACGCCCATGGCGGCGAGCACGCGGCTGGGCTCGACCTTGCCCGACGAGCACGCGGCCCCGGCGCTGACGGCGATGCCGGCGAGATCGAACTGGATGACCTGGGTTTCGGCCTCGACGCCGGGCATGGTCAGGCAGCTTGTATTGGCCAGCCGGGGCGCGCCGAAGCCGAAAACGCGGCTGGAGGCGTGTTGGCCAAGCCGGTCTTCGATCCGGTCGCGCCAGCGGCCGAGGCGGGCGAAATCCGAAAGGCTTTCCAGGGCCGCCCGGGCGGCGGCGGCGAACCCGGCGATGCCGGGGACGTTCTCGGTGCCGGCGCGCCGGCCCCGTTCCTGGCCGCCGCCGCGGAGAAGTGGGATAAGCGCCAAATCGTCAGCAACCACCAGCGCGCCGACGCCGGGCGGGCCGCCGATCTTGTGCGCCGACAGCGACATCAGGTCGCAGCCCAGGGCGCGGAAGTCGATGGCCATCTTGCCGGCCGCCTGGACGGCGTCGCAGTGGACCAAGGCACCATGTTCGTGGGCCAGGGCGGCGACCTCGGCGACGGGCTGGAGGACGCCGGTCTCGTTGTTGGCCAGCATCACCGACACCAGGGCCGGGGTGTCTTCGCCGGCGAGGAGCGCCTCCAGAGCATCGAGGTCGACGACGCCGTCGCCGTCGACGGGGATTTCAACGATGGCGTCCATCACCGACAGGACCGAGTCGTGCTCGACGGCGGAGCACAGGTTCCGCGCCCGCTTGGCCACCCCCCGCAGCGCCAGATCGTTGGCCTCGGTGCCGCCGGAGGTGAAGACGACGCAAGCCGGCTCGGCGCCGACCAAGGCGGCGACGGCGTCGCGGGCGTCCTCGACCAGGCGCCGGGCCGTGCGCCCGGACCCGTGCACCGAGGACGGATTGCCGGTCACCGCGAGCGCCAGGGCAACGGCGTCACGCGCTTCGGGACGGACCGCCGTGGTCGCGTTGTGGTCCAAATAGACAGGATTTTCCATGCCCATCGCAGTGCCTGCTAACGTTAAAGACTAAAGGTTGAATCCGGCTTACTGGGCCTTACTGGGCCGCGGCGACGGGCGTGTCCTGCTGGCGGCGGAACAATTCGCCGCTGGTGCCGAGCACGCGCTTATCGACCACGTCGGCCAGGGAGACCGAATTCAGATAAAGGTAGATCTTGTTGCCCAGTTCCTCCCACAAGTCGTGGGTCAGGCAACGGCTCTTGTTGCTGGTGCAGCCGCTCGGCGATCCCGGCGTACACCGGGTTGCCTTGATCGGCTCGTCGACGGCGAGAATGATGTCGGCGATGCGGGTTTCGGCGGCCGTGTGAGCCAGCAGGTAGCCGCCGCCGGGGCCGCGCACGCTCTTGACCAGGCCGCCGCGGCGCAGCTTGCTGAAAAGCTGTTCCAGGTAGGAAAGCGATATCTCCTGGCGCTCGGCGACGTCGGCCAGCGCGATCGGCTTGTTGTCGGAATGGGCCGCGATATCGACCATGGCCATCACGGAGTATCGTCCCTTGGTACTGAGTTTCACGCCAAATTCCTCCTTACTGACGGGCCCTTATGTCCGGCGAGGGTCCGGAAAAAACCATTATCCGGCCTGACGATCGCGTTTTCCTGGCGCCGTCTGGCCGCTGTTGTCCAATTGCTCTTCGAGTTCTTCGACCCGTTCCATCAATGTCGTCACTTGGCCACGCAGGCTTTCGATTGACTGCAGCACCGGATCGGGGCAGCCGTCGGCGGGGGTGCCGTAGGGCTGGAATTCCTTCGCCTTGCGCTTGTCGCGGGGCATCACCACCTGGGCCGGGATGCCAACGGCGGTGACCGACGCCGGCACGTCCTTGGTGACCACCGAGTTGGCGCCGACCCGGGCCTCCTTGCCGATGGTGATGGGGCCGAGCACGGCGGCGCCGGAGCCGATGATGGCCCCGTCCATGATCGTCGGGTGGCGTTTTTGTCCGACCTGCTTGTCGGAATCCACCGACGGCGAGATGCCGCCCAAAGTCACCGAATGATAAAGCGTCACGTCGTCGCCGACGATCGAGGTTTCGCCGATGACGACGCCGGTGCCGTGGTCGATGACGAAACGGCGTCCGATCACCGCCGCCGGGTGGATTTCGATGGCGGTGACGATCCTACCCAGGTAGGACAGGAACCGCGCCAGGGTGCGCAGTTTCATTTTCCACAGCCTGTGTGACAGCCGGTGAACCACGAGCGCGTGGTAGCCCGGATAGCACAGCATGATCTCCAGCCCGCTCCGGGCCGCCGGGTCGCGGGCCTTGAAGGCGTCGATGTCCTCGCGCAGTGTGTTGAAAATCATTTTTTCCCAATCGTTTTGGTATTGCCCTTAAAAAAACAGGCGTTTAGGCTTTGCAGAACCCCGTCCCGTCGTGGTAAATATCGCCCCTCGAACCGGGCCCTTGTAAAGATACCCAATATATAGGATGCCCGACTAAAATGGTCAAGATTAGCAGGTTAAATTGCTTCTAATTCGCAATACCCGGCGGTTCATTACCCAGCACGGGGGTTGGATTTAGAGAAACCCAGGCTCCGAGAGGTCCTTAAAAGCGCCGATGCCAGAAGTGATTTTCAATGGCCCCGATGGCCGCCTGGAAGGCCGTTATCACCAGTCAAAACGCCCCAACGCGCCGCTGGCGCTGCTTTTGCACCCGCACCCGCAGTACGGCGGCACGATGAACAACAAGGTCGTTTTCAACCTGTATCAGAACTTCGCGCGCCGGGGGTTTTCGTCGCTGCGGTTCAATTTCCGCGGTGTCGGGCGCTCCCAGGGGCAGTTCGACAACGGCCAGGGGGAACTCAGCGACGCCGCCTCGGCGCTGGACTGGATGCAGAGCCGCAACCCCAACACCAACACCTGCTGGATCGCCGGTTTCTCCTTCGGCGCCTGGGTCGCCATGCAGCTGATGATGCGCCGGCCCGAGATCAGCGGCTTCATCTCCATCGCCCCGCCGGCCAGCCAGCACGATTTTTCCTTCCTGGCGCCGTGCCCGGCGTCGGGGATGATCATCCACGGCGACAAGGACGAGGTGGTGCCCCAGTCGTCGGTGGACAAGCTGGCGCAGAAGCTGCAAAAGCAGAAGAACATCAAGATCGACTACCGCATCATCGAGGGCTCGGACCACTTCTTCCTCGACCACTTGGAGCCCCTCAACGAGCAAGTCAACGACTACCTGGACAAGGTGCTGTCGAAGGCGGCTTGAAGGCCCGGGATTCCTTTATTCCTTTATTAGTTTGGTCCGCTCGACGGCTCAAGCTTGGCGAGTGAAGATCAAACGGCAGCGTCGGCACCTGACCTTTTCGACGCTGCCCGCTTCGCCAAATCCGAGAGTTGCCTCCAGGACCTCAAAATCGTGAAAGCCAAGCCGGCATAACCAACGACCAATAATGTCAGGGATGTCCAATTGTTTGTCCTCATTTTCCAGCCCAGGCTGGCACAAAGAGTGCGGACACAGAGAGTATAGCCCAATCTCTGCATTCCGGCTGCGGGGGTTCACTCCCCTAGCACCAGCCCTTTTTCACTTTACACTTCGGACATATGCGCTCACCGACGTGTTCCGACATGAACCCCTTGCCGCATTTGAGGCATTTGCGGAACTTCGGCTCACTCGGGCGGTCCGGTTCCGGTTTAAGTTTGGAGCCCCGTGACATGATTTGGAAAAATTCTCTCCCCGTTGCGGCTTTCGAGCCCCAATTGCTCCGCTATTCATTACGATAGAGGCAACCGACGTTATATTGATTGCTGGCTCGAATGAAAGATTATATTCGAGTTTGTTTTCGGTGTATCAGTCATGCAACGGGGCTGTTGGGAGGGGATTGAACAGGGATGATGCCGGCTTGAAGATCGGGAAAGGTGGCGGCGAAGAAACAAACGCTTGGTTAAGCGCCGCGGTCAGGCGGATGCCGATTGCGGTTCGCCCAGGCCTGGGGCAACCGCGATGGCTATTTTTTCTTGGCCGCCGCTTTCTCGGCCTCGGCCTTCTCGTCGGCTTTCCTGTCGGCCGCCTCTTTGGCCAGGCGCAGCGCCCGCAGGCTGGCCACCTGTTCGGCCCTCTCCAGGCGGGCTTTTTCTTTTTCTTTCAGGGCCTGCTTGTTCTTCTTCTGGGTTGCGGCGAACTGTTCCTCGGCCCTCGATTTAACGGACTTCAACATTTCGGTAATCCTCTGCTTCTAATCGAAGTGTCACGGTCGGAAATTTTCGTTCCGCCGCGCAGGCGGAGCCGCCCGCGGGCTGGTGCACTTAATCGGCGGCGGCACGGCGCATGGGGCCGTTTGTTTTATTGTTCGCCGTATTTATTTTTGTCGGCAAGAGGCGCGGAGGACCGAAGGTCCGACAGGGAAACAAAAGGAACGACCGTGGACCGGTCCGCCCACTTCCTTTAGTCCGCCGGGCGATGGTTGAAGGTCGCGTCGCCGACGGCACCAGGCGGCCGCCCCCAAGGTTCAGTTGGGGGCGGTGCCTTGCGTAGCTATTCGACGATGGACAGGTTCTCGGCCGAAGATTTGCCGTTCTGTCCGGGCTGAAGCTCATAGGAGACCTTCTGCCCTTCGTTGAGAGTCGTCAGTCCGGCGCGCTCGACGGCCGAAATGTGGACAAAAGCGTCTTTCGAGCCGTCTTCCGGCTCGATAAATCCAAAACCCTTATCAGGGTTGAACCATTTTACAGTACCAGTAGCCATAGTCATTTCCTCTAACAAGAATCTTAACTCCGCGCCTCACACCATGTGGCGGCGCGGTCGGTTTAACGCTCACATTGTCAGGGGATACCTGTCGCAAAGCCAGACGTTTATGGCATTATCTTCAGACAGGAAAAGGCCATGGACCCCATCACCGACCCTACGTGCATAAAGTTGCCCCGACCTATGCCAAAAGCTGACGCTCCCATGTGCCATTGGTGGTGGGTCCGGAACCCGTGTCCTTAATGTCCGCTTATGGCTATTAGCGGACATTCAGGCACCTAGTGAATTATGTCCGCTTTACCCCCGAAAGCAGACATTCGGAGGGTAGTCGCGAAATGTCTGCTTATGACCCAAAGCGGACATCACCGTGACAACTGACCCCGCTTCGACGGGGTTTCTTTTATGCGCCCAAAGAAAAACCGGCCCGTTAGCTTGGGCCGGTGAGTCCTGGGACGCCAGAGAGAGGATGAAAGTCCCGGCGCTTAATCATATCATTCGGGAGTAACCGAATGGGTGTTCCGAGACCAATTCACCTTTCCGGTGCCTCCTGAACCGAAACACGTTTGTTTGCGGAGAGTTCTTCATTGCGGAGCCACCGGAATAAATTTTGGCGTCCCTATCTTGAGTTTTGCCTTCTACTTCTCTTTCGGGTTTGGTGTGTGTCTGAACGTGTGTTGGAACTTCTGGGCCAACCATTCAGGTTTGAACCTCATATCTAACGACTTGTATGATTTGCCTTTAAATTTGATCTTGAACGATACTGTCATCCCGGCCCGCAATTTAAGCTGCCGCCGCACAATCGGCTTTCTAATCCGAGAAAATATTCCGTCAGACAGATAGATTTCGAGCGTGCCTCTTGTCGGCCAAGTCCCACCGTTGTTGGTGATCTTGTAAATGGCCCTGCCATTTTTGCATCGCCCTTCGATTTTGATGTTGAGGGGTTGTGCCTTGGTCCCGTCAATGGCGCTGACCAGGTCGGATTTCAGGACATACACGTACTTATCCGCCCAAGCCGGAGAAACCATGAAAAGGAACGCGGTCAAAATTGTGCCGATGACGGCCCAATTCCTCAGGCCTTCGATCAATAAGATTTGCTGCTGGTTTTTCCGTCTCATGGCGCTAAGTAGACAAGAATGATGTTATATACGTTTGAATGCAGCATTAACGGTCTATGAATAGGTGTTACAAATTCCTCAAGTGCCCTGAGATGAGCGGAAATCTAGGGATACGAAAAAGCACTGATAACCTGCACATCCTAGCTGCTGGTCGGTCAGTAGCGACTTCCAATAGTGGCCCTGCGGGCTGGACCCGGAAGATACTAGCGAAAACGCGATTGCCGGTCTGTGAACGCGTTTACAAATCACTATGAATGTCCGCTTTACCCCCGAAAGCGGACATTCGGCCAGATACGAAAATTGTAATTTTGGGCAAGCCTTTGAATGTCCGCTCCTGGCTATTAGCGGACGTTCTTAGCCACGCAGAGACACGACCGCTTGCAAGTGAACAACGGACATTCGGAGCGGCGGGGTTTGACCGGCCCCGCAGCCGCCCTCCATCAATTTGTTCAATTTATGTTCTTTTTGCCTTGACTTTTAGTCCTATTAATGATCTAATTCCTTTTCTTGACTTGAAAAAGGCCTAAGATCATGGACTCCCCCATCCCCAGGAAGCCGCTGACCCCGCGCCAGGAGCGCTTCTGCCACTACTTCGTGCTCTATGCGTGCGCTTCCGTCGCCGCCTCGGAAGCCGGATACTCGCGCAAGTCGTCCAAGCACCAGGGCTACCGGCTGCTGCGCACCCACCGCGTCCGGGATCGCATCCGCACGCTCCACGCCGAGCACTGCCGCGACCAGGCCGGCGACACCGAGGCGCTGATCGGCAAGCTCGAGAACGTCTACCGGCGCGCCGTCCAGGACCACCACTTCCATACCGCGGCGCGCTGCGTCGAGTTGCAGGCCCGGCTGGCGGCGCTGAGGGAGCGGCGGGATACGCTCCCGGCGTTGCCGAAGCTGCCGCCGGCGCCGCTCGACCCGGCGCGCCGTCCGCCGGCAGCCCGTCCGCCGACAGCATGTCCGCCGACAGCCCGTCCGCCGGGCGCCATCGTGTCGGAGGCCGAGGCTTACCTTGGCCGGGTTTCGACGCCGCCGGCGGGGCCGGACGCCCACCGGACACCGACCCGATGACCACCGAATGTCCACCGAATGTCCACCCAATGTCCACCCGATATCCACCCGATGACCACCGGATGCCGACCGATGCCCACCTTTGCACACCGCCCGTTTCTAGGCCGCCAAAATCCCCTTGGCGGACGGCGCTCGAAAGGGTGCGGATAAGCAATCCGAAGGCGCTTCGGCCCTCTTCCGGTGTATAATCGAAAACAAGGATAAGGGAGAGGTTAAGTGACCATCGCCAAGCAACTCGCCGGCCGGATCAGGGCCTTCCGCTACGACGGCCTGCCCGATGAGGCCGTCACCTGGGCCAAGACGGCGATCCTCGATACCGTCGGCGTGACCCTGGCGGGCTCGCGCGAGGAATGCGTCCGTATCCTCGAAAGCGTGCAGGGCATCGGCGACGGCGATGGTGCGTGCCTGGTGTTCGGCCGCGCCGCCCGCACCGGCCCGCTGGACGCCGGGTTGATCAACGGCACAGCGTCTCATGCCCTCGATTTCGACGACGTGGCGCCGTCCATCGGCGGCCACCCGTCGGTGCCCCTGGTGCCGGCGATCATCGCCTTCGGCGAAATGACCGGGGCCAGCGGCGAAGACGTCCTCACCGCCTACGTGGCCGGGTTCGAGACCGAATCCCGGATCGCCCGGGCGGTCAATTTCCATCACTATGAAAAGGGCTGGCATCCGACGACGACCCTCGGCATCTTCGGCACCGTCGCCGCCTCGGCGCTGCTGCTGGGCTTATCGGAAGACGAGACGGCAACGGCGCTGGCCCTGGCGGTGTCGCTGGCGTCCGGGGTGAAGGCCAATTTCGGCACCATGACCAAGCCGCTTCACGTCGGCCATTGCGTGCGCAACGGCATGCTGGCGGCGATGCTGGCCCGGCGGGGATTTACCGCCAGCAAGGACGCCTTCGAGCACAAACAAGGGTTCCTCAACGTCTTCAACGGGCCGGGGAATTTCGACGCCGAAAAAATATTCGACAACTGGGCCGACCCGCTGGACATCGTCGAAAAGGGCTTGGGCATTAAGCAGTTTCCGTGTTGCGGCTCCACCCATCCGGCCATCAACTGCATGCTGAAGCTGGTCCAGGACGACGGGCTCAAGCCCGAAGACGCGGCCGGGATCGAGATACTGACCAATCCCCGGCGGCTGCCGCACACCGACAACCCGGACCCGCGAACCGGGCTTGAGGGCAAATTCTCCATCCAATACGTGACCGCCCGGGCCCTGACCGACGGCCGCGTGGTCTTCGCCCACTTCGAGGATGCCGCCGTCGCCGACCCGGAAACGGCGAAGCTGCTGCCGCTGATCGAAGTCGGCGAACACCCGGACATGGCGGCGGATTCGGAAAACCAGTTCTGCGCCGAAGTCATCGTCACCACCCGCGACGGGGCCAGGCTTTCGGCCCGCATCGACCATGAAATGGGGCGCGGGCAATCCAACCCCATGTCCCGGGACGAACTGTGGACCAAGTTCGAGGACTGCGCCGCCCTGGCCCTGCCGAAACCGAAAATCCGGCCGTTGTTCGAGATGCTGGAAAACCTGGAAACCCTGGGCTCGGTGGCCGACCTGACCGGCTTGGCGGCGTCCGACGCCGTCCCGGTGCGCGAGGCCGGCGAATGAAGCAGCGGAAAATCCCCGCCGTCTTCATGCGCGGCGGCACCTCGAAGGCGATTGTCTTCCGCCGCGACGACCTGCCCGATGACCGCGCCGAATGGGACCGGATTTTCCTCGCCGCCCTGGGCAGCCCCGATCCCAACGGCCGGCAGCTCGACGGCATGGGCGGGGGGATTTCGTCGCTGTCTAAAATATGCGTCGTCGGCCCGTCCGATCGCCCGGACGCCGATGTGGATTTCACCTTCGCCCAGGTCGGCGTCGACAGGGAAGTGGTCGGCTACGGCGCCAACTGCGGCAACATGTCGTCGGCCATCGGTCCCTTCGCCGTCGACGAGGGGCTGGTGACGGTGGATGGCGACGAAGCCATGGTCCGCATCTACAACACCAATACGGACAAGATCATCCACGCCCGGTTCGCCGTCGACGGAGGCATGGCCGCCGTCGACGGGGATTTCGAGCTGCCCGGCGTTGCCGGCCAAGGGGCGCCGGTGCGGATGGAATTCCGCGATCCCGGCGGTGCGGCGACGGGCAGGCTGTTGCCGACCGGCAACGTCATCGACGCGATCGAGGTGCCCGGACTGGGAACCGTCGAGGCGTCCCTGGTCGATGCCGCCAACCCCTGCGTATTCGTCGAGGCCGAGGCCTTGGGCCTGACGGCTACCGAGGCGCCGGCCGACATCGACGCCATGACCGGGGTGATGGAAAATCTCGAATCCATGCGCGCCCAGGCGGCGGTGATGATGGGGATCGCCAAGACCCTGGCCGAGGCGACGGAGAAATCCCCCTCCGTTCCCTTCGTCGGCATGGTGGCCGGCCCCCAGGACGCCGACACCCTATCGGGAAAGAAGGTTTCGGCCGCCGACGGCGACCTGACGGCGCGCCTCGTGTCGTCGGGGAACGTCCACCGGGCGCTGCCGTTGACCGGCGCCTTGTGCCTGGCCGTCGCGGCCCGCATCGACGGCACCGTCGTGCAGCGGCATTTGCGGCCTTCGGCCGGCGACGGGGACGATATCCGGATGATCCAGCCTTCCGGGATTCTGCCGGTGGCGTGCACCGTCAAGCGGACCGCCGACGGCTGGGTGGCCGAGCAGGCGGCCGTCACCCGGACGCAGCGGCGCCTGTTCGAGGGTACGGTTTTGATCCCGGAATCCCGTCTTGTGGCCCCCTGAACATACCCCAGTATTCAAAACGGCGTTTAAGTCTTAATTTCCACCTCTGACAGACATAATCCGAAACATCCCGAAACACTCCCGTAACCAATGCCCGGGTTATGGTTATTTGAATATTTGGGGTTTTGGACGTCTTAACGAAAATAAAAAAGACATGCCGAACATCGCGGTAAAGACGATGGAGACACCGAAACCCAGGTGTTGAAGTACCAGGGACGGATTCGTCTGATGGACGAATGGATTGCCGGCAAGAACGGGCACGGACCGGATGATGATCCGGCGGTCGGCCATGACTCTCATCGGGAAATACCCAAAGACAAAAGCAATGCCTTTGCCGGCAGGGCCGAGGCGTATCTGGTCGACGCCATCGAAAGCATCCCCGGCGGGTTCGCCCTCTTCGACGCCGATGACCGGCTCGTCCTCTGCAACAGCCGCTACCGGGACGTCCATCCGGTAGTGTCGGCGCTGGCGGTTTCCGGCGCCCGTTTCGAGGACATGGCCCGGGGGTATGCCAAGGCCGGCCTGCTGGGCGGTTCCGAGGATGAAATCGATGCCATCGTCGAAAAACGGCTTTCCTATCACCGCAACACGCCGTCCAGTCACGAACTCCAGTTGAACGACGGCCGGTGGGTGGAAATCCGCGAATCCAGGACCCACGACGGCGGCACGGTACTTCTGTGGACGAATATTACCGACCGCAAGCGGGCCGAAATCCTGCAAGCCGGCAGAAACAAGGTTCTCGAGCGCCTGGCCACCGAAGGATCGTTGGAAGACGTCCTGACGGTTCTGGTGACCACGGCCGAGGAAATCAACCCGGACATGCTGTGTTCGGTGCTGCTGCTGGACGACGACGGCGAATGCCTCCGCCATGGCGCCGCGCCCAGCCTGCCGGACGACTACAACCAAGCCGTCGACGGCACCAAAATCGGCAGGAAAGCGGGTTCGTGCGGCGCCGCCGCTTTCCTCGGCGAAACCGTCATCGTCGAGGACATCCAGACCCATCCCAACTGGAAAGGGTTCAAGGACGTTGCCGGAAAGGCGGGGCTCAGGGCTTGTTGGTCGCAGCCCATCGTGACGGCGGCGGGCAAGGTGATGGGCACCTTCGCCATGTATTACCGCGAACCCCGGAAACCGACGCCGCCGGACCTCGAAATCATCGAGGACGCGGCGCGGCTGGCCGGTATCGCCATCGAACACAAACGGATGAAAGAAACGGCGCGCCAAAACGAGGAACGTCTTTTGGGCGCCATCGAAAGCCTGCAGGACGCTTTCGCCCTTTACGATTCGGAAGACCGCCTGATCGCCTTCAACGACTCCTACCGGAAAATTAGGCCCTGCGCCGATGAAATCATGGCCCGGGGCGGCACCTTCGAAGACCTGCTGCATGAAAACATCAGGAGGGGTGTCATTTCCGAAGCGGTTGGCCGCGAGGAAGCGTTTATCAAGGAAAGGCTGGAACAACACCGCAATCCTTCGACGCCCATGCTCCGCCAAGGGCTTGATGACGGCTGGTATATCCTCGACGAGGTCAAGACGCCCGAAGGCGGAACGGCGCTTTCCTTCACCGACGTATCCGTGATCAAAAGGGCCGAGGAGGCGCTCCGCGAAAGCGAGGAACGGTTCCGGGGGGTCATCGAATGTTCGCCCGGGGCTATCGTCATCCGGGACCTGGAAGGGCGCAACCTGATCGCCAACAAGTTATTCTGTGATTGGCATGGCCTGGAGCGGGAAGAAATCCTCGACAAGACTGCCGGGGATTTCCTGTCCAAGGAGATTGTAAAAGACATCATCCAACAGGAACGGAAGGTCGCGAAAACGAAAACCACCATGGAAATGGAGCGGCGGATCACCTTTCCCAACGGCGTTACCCGGGACATTTTTTCCCAGAAATTCCCCATCTTCGGTCCCGACGGAGATTGCGTCGCCATCGGCACCGTCATTAACGACATCACTGAACGAAAGCGTATGGAAAATGCGCTCAGGGAAAGCGAGGAACGGTTCCGCGACTTTTCCGAAACGGCCTCGGACTGGTTCTGGGAGATGGATGAGAACCTGCGCTTTTCCTATTTCTCTGACGGCTAAAGAGACATTGTCGGGTCATTTCA
>JADFNT010000020.1 GCA_022563215.1 Pseudomonadota bacterium | reverse complement strand
AACTCGGTAAGCGCCGTCGAATGGCCGCACGGGCTGAAGAACCGGCCGGGTTACTACCGATCGCCGGACTACCACGTGCACAGCACGGCCGCGGAACTCCGCGTGAAAAATTTGCAAACCGTCGGCCCGCACCCCTGCGACCTCTACGGCGAGCTCCGCGGGCAAGGATACACCGACTATCTCATCGTTCCTCTTCAGTTCAGCGACGGCACCGAGCCGGAGGGCAACCTGCTGGCCACCAATCCGACCATTTTCGAGCTCAATATCAGCGCCTCGCTGGCCGATACGGACGGCTCCGAGAGCCTGTCGATCACCGTTGGCGGCATGCCGACGGGCGCCACTCTGTCCGCCGGCACCGACAACGGCGACGGCACCTGGACGCTGACGTCCGCTGAGTTGAGCGGCATAACCCTGTCCATTCCCCAGAACAGCAGCGACGTCCTGTTGAACGTCACCGCCGTTTCCACCGATACCGGCGGTGACACGGCGGTCACCGTCGAGATGGTAAAAATCGACGTCAACAACGATGGCTTCACCACCGGCCTGGACGGAACCGCCGGCGCCGACACCCTGACCGGCACCGCCAACAACGACTTCATCAACGCCGGCGACGGCGACGACACGCTTACGGGCGGCGACGGAGCAGACCTCCTCGACGGCGGCGCCGGGGACGATGTTCTGGACGGCGGCAGCGGCACCGACGTGTTGGAGGGCGGTGCCGGCAACGACATCCTGACCGGCGGTGACGGGGCCGATACCTTCATCATCGACTCCCAAGGCGGCCATGACATCATCACCGATATTATGCAGCAGGATACCCTGGTCTTCGATGGCCAGGAATTCAACATGGAGGACATGGTCTTCAACGAGAACTCGGATGGAGACGTGGTCGTCTCATTCAGTGGCGTGGCCGATACCTCGGTAACCCTGCAGGGCGTCAGCTTGAATGACCTGGATATCAACAACGACGGCGACCCCAGCGACGGTTATACTATTACCACGGACGGCGACACCGTCACCTTCACCGTCAACATCGATAACTAAACCCACATAGTCCCGGTAATCATTGTCCAGACGCGGGATGGGCTCAAACCCGTACCGGCGGCCAGCCGTTGATGATGGGCAGGCCATTGATAATGACCCCCTTTTTCACCGCCCGGTCGCGGCCCCTGTCGATAACAAATCGAATTGACCGATTTTGGCAACATTTCACCTGTTACTGACAGCGAAAGTTTCCCGGGCTGTCGCCGAATCCTAAGACCGGGTAGACTCGGCCCATGGCAAAGGGTAGCGGCAAGGTTCCCAGCAAAAAAGCGTCCCAGGCCAACGTTGATGCGTTCCTGGAAAAAGTCCGCCTGACGCCGGTCGGCAAAAAAACGGGCCGGCCGGGGCGGTTGTTGTTCGCCATGGACGCCACCGCCAGCCGCAAACCGACCTGGGACATGGCGGCCCGTATCCAGGGCGAGATGTTTCAGGAAACGGCGGCCTTGGGCGGGCTGGAAATCCAACTGGCCTATTACCGGGGGTTCGGCGAGTTCAAGGCCGGCCAATGGACCGTGGAAGAGAAAGTGCTTCTCCGCCAGATGACGTCGGTTTTCTGCCTCGCCGGCGTAACCGATATCGAAAGGGTGCTCGCCCACGCCATCAACGAAACCAGGGAGCGGAAAATCGACGCCCTGGTCTTCGTCGGCGATTGTTTCGAGGAAGACATCGACCAGGTGGGAAAAGCCGCCGGCGAACTGGGACTGATGGGGGTGCCGGCCTTCATGTTCCACGAAGGCGCCGACCCGATCGCCGGTTTCGCCTTCCGGCAAATCGCCAAACTGACCAACGGCGCCTACTGCCAGTTCGACGCCGATAGCGCCCAGGTGTTGAAGGACCTTTTAGGCGCCGTCGCCGTCTATGCCGCCGGCGGCCACCCGGCGTTGGAAGACATGGCCAGGAAACGCGGCGGCGAGGTGCTTAAACTCGCCCACCAGGTCAAGGGCGGCTGAACGCATGTTCCCCCTGTTCATCCTTGGCCTTGCCCTCCTCGCCGGATTATTGCTGGCCGGGCGCTGGTTCACCACCGCCGATCCCAAGACCCTGATCAAGGTGCTGAAGGGACTGCTTTTCGGGGTCATCGGGGTGGTGGCGTTGTTTTTCGTTTTCAGCGGCCGGTTGGCGTGGGCGTTTTTCGCCCTGCCGGCCCTGTTGCCCTGGTTCATGCGGGCACGCCGGGCACACCGGATGTACAAGACCTTCTCGCGCATGGCTTCGGGCGGCCCGGGAAGCGCCGGAAAGGGAGGGGCCGGGCAGTCGTCCGACGTGGAAACCCGGTTCCTGCGCATGGCCCTGGATCACGCAACGGGAAAAATGACCGGCGAGGTGCTTGAAGGCGATTATGCCGGCCGCGCCCTGGACAGCATGTCGGTGAACGAACTGGTGGACCTTTTGAAGACCTGCTGGGTCGAGGACCAGCCCTCGGCGCAGGTGCTGGAAACCTATATCAACCGCATCCATCCCGATTGGCGGCAAACCACCCAGGATGACGGAAAAGGCGCCGGTTCCGGCGAAGGCCCGACGACCCGGGCCCAGGCCCTGGAAATCCTTGGGCTCGGGGAAGGCGCCGGCGAACAGGAGATCAAGGACGCCCACCGCCGTCTGATCGCCGGCCTGCATCCCGACCGCGGCGGCTCGACCTACCTGGCGGCGCAGATCAACCGCGCCAAGGACGTGTTGCTGGGGAATTGATCCGTCGTCCTTGCCCGGGGGCTTTCCCTATGGCAAAAAGGCCGCGCCCGTTCGCAAGATAGGGGCGGGTGCGGCAACCATCGCCGCCGTCAACAGTTTTTCGGGTACGGTTCATGGTCAAGGCTGTCACCAAGGCGGTGTTTCCGGTCGCCGGTCTGGGGACCCGGTTTTTACCGGCCACCAAGGCGATGCCAAAGGAAATGCTGCCGATCGTCGACAAGCCGCTGATCCAATACGCGGTCGAAGAGGCGATGGAAGCCGGAATCGAGGAGATGGTGATGGTCACGGCGCCGGGAAGAAGCCTGATAGAGGACCATTTCGCGCCCGACCCCGAATTGGAGGCGGCGCTGGAAGCGCGGGGCAAGGAAGCCGAGTTGAAAGCGCTGCGCGACGAATTCCCGAAGCCCAGGAAAATTTCCTTCACCCACCAGGAGCAGCCCTTAGGGCTAGGCCATGCGGTCTGGTGCGCCAAGGAATTCGTTTCCGACGGCCCCTTCGCCGTGCTGCTGCCCGACGATCTGATGCAGGCCCGGCCGGGTTGCCTGGCCCAGATGGTCGAGGCCTACCAGGACACCGGCGGCAACGTCATCGCCGTCGAGGAAGTGGCTGTTGCGCTGACATCGCGTTACGGCATTCTCGACGTCGAGGAGGACGACGGCCGCCTGGTCCGCGCCCGCGGGGTGGTCGAGAAGCCGGACCGGGCGCAAGCGCCGTCCCGGCTCGCGGTCATCGGGCGCTATATCCTGCAGCCGCAGGTCTTCGATCACCTGGACAGGAAGGTCGAAGGCGCCGGCGGCGAGATTCAGCTCACCGACGCCCTGGCGGCGATGCTCGACAAGATTCCCCTGCATGGGCTGCGCATCGACGGCCGGCGGTTCGATTGCGGCACCAAGTCGGGATTTGTCGAGGCCAACGCCGCCTTCGCCGCCGAACGGGCCGACCTGGCCGGGGCCGGATAGGCGCCGGATAGGGGCCGGATAGGGGAATGCCATGCACATCGCGATAATCGGCGCCGGCTATGTGGGATTGGTGACCGGCGCGTGCTTTTCAGAGTTCGGCCACGACGTCACCTGCATCGACCGGGACGAGGCCAGGATCAAGAAGCTCAACGCCGGCCACATGCCCATCTACGAGCCGGGCCTGGAGGAACTGGTCGCCGGCAACGTCAAGGCCGGGCGGCTGTCCTTCGCCACCGGCCTCGGGGACGCGGTCAAGGGCGCCGACGCGGTCTTCATCGCCGTCGGCACGCCGAGCAACGAAGACAACGGCGACGCCGACCTCGGCAACGTGTTCGCCGTGGCCGAGAAAATTGCCGCGGCCCTGGACGGCTATACGGTGGTGGTGACCAAATCGACGGTACCCGTGGGCACCGGCCGCGAGATCGAGAAGATCATTCGAGGCGTCAACGCCGAGCTCGATTTCGACGTCGTCTCGAACCCGGAATTCCTGCGCGAGGGCTCGGCCATCAGCGATTTCCTGCGCCCGGACCGGGTCGTCATCGGCACCGGCAGCGAACGCGCCCGCGATACCATGCAACAGCTCTACCGGCCGCTTTTCCTGATCGAAACGCCTATACTGTTCACTACCCGCCCGACGGCGGAAATGATCAAGTACGCGGCCAACGCCTTCCTGGCGACGAAAATCACCTTCATCAACGAAATCGCCGATCTTTGCGAGGTCACCGACGCCGACGTGCAGGACGTGGCCAAGGGCATCGGCCTGGACGGCCGCATCGGGCCGAAATTCCTTCATGCCGGGCCCGGGTACGGGGGGTCGTGCTTTCCCAAGGACACCCTGGCCCTGGTGCGGACGGCGGCCGAAGCGGGCCATCCGCTTCGCATCGTCGAAGCCGTGACCATCGTCAACGACGAACGCAAGGGGCGGATGGCGGATAAGATCGTCGCCGCCTGCGGCGGCTCGGTGGACGGCAAGGTGATCGCCGTCCTCGGCCTGACCTTCAAGCCCAACACCGACGACATGCGCGAAGCGCCGAGCCTCGGCATCATCGCCCGCCTGCAGGCGGGCGGCGCCAAGATACGGGCCTTCGATCCGGAAGGCATGGACGAGGCCAAGGCGCTGCTCGATGGGGTCGAATGGTGCGAGGACGCCTACGACACGGTGACTGGCTCGGACGCGCTGACCATCGTCACCGAATGGAACGAATTCCGGGCCCTCGATCTGGAACGCGTCAAGTCGCTGATGAAATCGCCGGTGATGGTGGACCTGCGCAACATCTACGACCCCGACGAGATGGCGGCGGCGGGTTTCCGATACACCTGCGTCGGCCGCGCCCGGGCGGCCTCGGATTAACGGCTTAGGCCGCGGCGAAAGGCCGCGGCGAAAGGCCCCGGCGAAAGGAAGGCGCTTCCCATGCCCGAAGGCCACCGGCTCGATCCTACCATCCTCCGCGAATACGACATCCGGGGCATTGTCCCGGACACCCTGAACGATGCCGCCGCCCGCGCCATCGGCTGCGCCTTCGGGTCGATTTTGCGCGACCGGGGCGGCAAAAGCGCCGCCGTCGGTTATGACGGCCGGCTCACGTCGCCGGCGCTGGAGGCGGCCCTGGTCGAGGGGCTTTCACAGGTCGGCATCGGCGTTGTTCGCATCGGACTCGGGCCGACGCCGATGCTGTATTACGCCGAACAGACGCTGGGCGTCGACGCCGGGTTGATGGTCACCGGGTCGCATAACCCGCCGCAATACAACGGCATCAAATTGGTCATCGGCGGCAAGCCGTTTTTCGCCGACGACATCCGGTTGCTGGGCGAACGGGCCGCCGCCGGCGGCTTTGCCGAAGGCGACGGCGCGGTAACGGAGCAATCCATCCTCGACGATTACACGGCCCGGCTGTTAGAGGATTTCGAGCCCGGCAAAACGCCCCTGAAGGTCGCCTGGGACGCCGGCAACGGCGCCACCGGGGAGGTTCTTAGAAAGATGACCGGCGGCCTTCCCGGCGACCATGTGCTTCTCAACGACGAAATCGACGGCACGTTTCCCGCCCACCATCCGGACCCGACGGTGGAAAGCAACCTCGAGCAGTTGAAGCACGCGGTCGCCGATCACCGCTGCGACCTCGGCATCGCCTTCGACGGCGACGGCGACAGGATCGGCGTCATCGACGGCCTGGGCCGGGTGTTGTGGGGGGATCAGCTTCTGGTGATCCTGGCCCGGGAAGTCCTGGAGGATCAACCGGGGGCGACGATCATCGCCGACGTCAAGTCGAGCCGGGTGTTCTTCGACGAGATCGCGCGCATGGGCGGCAAGCCCCTGATGTGGAAGACCGGCCATTCCCACATCAAGAACAAGATGGCTGAAATCGGCGCCCCCCTGGCCGGCGAGATGAGCGCCCATATCTTCTTCAGGCACCGCTATTACGGCTTCGACGACGCGCTTTACGTAGCCGTGCGGCTGCTTTCAGTGCTCAATCGGTCCGGCGACAGCCTGGCCGAGATCCACGACCGCCTGCCGGCGATGGTGAATACGCCGGAACTGCGTTTCGATTGCCCCGAAGACCGCAAGTTCGCCGTCATCGACGAGGTCCGGGGGCGCTTGGAAAAAGAGCAGGGAATCACCGTTCACGACATCGACGGGGTGCGGGTCGAGACCGAGGACGGCTGGTGGCTGTTGCGCGCCTCGAACACCCAGGCGGCGCTGGTGGCGCGCTGTGAGTCCGCGACGCCTAAGGGCCTAGAAAGGCTCAAGAACCGGCTTCGGGCGCAACTGGAAGCCAGCGGCCTCGCCTTGCCCGATGGGTGATATAAGGGTTCTGCCGCGAAAGGAGCTAAAATGAGAAAAATCTTCACTTCCGCCCTCGTTTGTTTTGTTTTCACCGTGCTGGCCGGTTTTCAGCCCGGCCCCGCCTTGGGCGCGGAGAAAATCGGCGTCGTGATGCTGAACGACAAAAACAGGGACTTTCTGGACCTCGAAAACCTGGTCGAGCAACTTTCAGGTGCCGGCATTATCGTCAAAATGCCCCTGGCGGCGTGGCACATTCGGCGCATATACGACAAAACCTACGAACAGGCCCTCAAGGAATTGGACGAAACCGTCGCCGACCTGAAATCCGACGGGGCGAAGCGCATATTCATCGCCGGGCACGGCCTGGGCGCTAACGTGGCGCTGGGTTACGCCGCCAGCCGCAAGGGGCTGAGCGGCCTGATCCTGATGTCGACGTCATATTTCACCACCGGCAAGGGGTTCAGGAAAAAGCTCGGCGCCGATGTCGCGCGGGCCCGGCAAATGGTCAACGAGGGCAAGGGTAAAGAGGTCGGGGAGTTCAAGGACATCGACCACGGCAAGAAAAAGAAGTGCCAAAAAATGATGAAAAAAATCAATAAGAAACTCGAAAACGTCAAATAGGCGGGCCTGATTTCTACCTTTCGGTAAAAACAAGACAACCGGAAAACGTCCGGGCCGCCCTGGTCCGGGCGTTTTTACGTCTCCCCAGGGCCTAGGCCGGATGGCGGAAGACGGCGGCGCTACGGATTGCCGATATCGGCCGATTGGATGACCGCCACCCCGGCCTCGGCCATGGCCTGGTTGGCCGCGGCCAGCGAACCTTCGAGGTCGATGCCGCGGCAGGCGTCCTCGATGACCACCGCCTCGAAGCCCTCCCGGGCCGCGTCGAGCGCCGAGAAATGGACGCAATAGTCGGTCGCCAGGCCGCAGATGAAGACCCGCGTGACGCCGCGCCCGCGCAGGTAGCCGGCGAGCCCGGTCGCGGTCGTGCGGTCGTTCTCGTAGAAGGCGGAATAGGAGTCGATCTCGGCCCGGGTGCCCTTGCGCAGGATCATATCGGCCCTGGCCGTGTCCAGATCCGGGTGAAACGCCGCGCCCGGCGTGCCCTGGACGCAGTGGTCGGGCCACAGGGTCTGGGGGCCGTAGGCGACCTCGACGGTCTCGAAGGGCGCATGGCCCGGGTGGGTCGAGGCGAAGGACTGGTGCCCCGCCGGGTGCCAGTCCTGGGTCAGGACGACGTGGGCGAAACCGGGCTGGATGCGGTTGATGACCGGCACCACCGCATCGCCCTCGGGTACGGCGAGCGCGCCCTCGGGGCAGAAGTCGTTCTGCACGTCGATCACCAGGAGCAGGTCGCGCTGGCCCGGGATGATGTCCGCCGCCATGACCGGATCGAGCCTCCTTTCGCGCTCACTCGGCAACACCGAAGGCGTAGACCGCCATGGACAGGCTGCCGTAAGAGAAGCCGCGGTGCAAGACGGCGCTTCGGCCATCCGCGCCGCCGGCGCCCATGGCCACGGGCAGCGGCAGGTAGTGCTCCTCGCTCGGATGGGCGAGGGCGGCATGGGGCGCCTCGGCCCGGTAGTTCACGATCGCTTGGGTGTCGCCTCCGGTCACCGCGGCGGCCAGCCAGTCGTCGAAGGCAAGCGCCCACTCGGGCGTCGCCTCCGGGTCGGCGCGCCACTGATCGAGGTTGTGGACCGCGGTGCCGCTGGCGACGATCAGCACGCCCTCGGCGCGCAGCGGCGCCAGCGCCCGGCCGAGGTTCATTTGCGCGGCCGGGTCCGCATCCGCCTGCAGGGACAGTTGGGTCACCGGCACGTCGGCCTCGGGGTACATGAGCATGAGCGGCTCCCAGGCGCCGTGGTCGAGGCCGCGGTCGGGCACCGGTTCGCAGTGGATCCCGGCTTCCTTCAGGAGCTCGGCGGTCCGGCGCGCCAGATCCGGGGCGCCCGGGGCCGGATAGGCGAGATCGTAGAGCGCGGGCGCGAAGCCGTAGAAGTCGTGAATGGTCTCGGGCCGCTCGGCCAGGCTCACGGTCGGGACCTCGGCGAGCCAGTGGGCCGAGACGCAGAGGATGGCCCGCGGGCGCGGCAGCTCGCGCCCGATCCGGGCCAGCGCCCCACGCAACGGGATGTCGTCCAGGACCATGGTGGGCGGGCCGTGGGAGACGAACAGGCTGGGCAGCGCCGGAACGGTCATGACGGCGGAACGGTCATGGCGTGGTCGCAGGTTCCTTGACGATCGTGCTTTGCGCCGGATTGCGCGGCGGCCGGGCTTTCGCCGTGGCCAAAAAAAAGCGTGGCCTCTTTTCAGGGGCCACGCAAGTCACAGGGAGGCGGCGCGGATCGCAGGGGATCGGTCGCGATCCGCGCCTCGGCGGAGATCGGTCTCAGAAACCGGTGATGAAAGGTGAGGTCAGGATCGGGAAGGACGGCGATGCGATCGGAAGTCCGGCGCATCCGGCCGCGCAATCCACCGTGAAGATCGTGCTCTCTCGCCAAGACATGGTTCTCTCTCCCTTCGTCGAGGGGCTGGCCCTCGTGGTCCTGAATGGGATATGGGCCGGCGGCGGGCGCGCCGAAGTGACGACCGTCACAAAGTGGCGCGATTTTTCGAAAAATCCTCATGAACGGAGCTTCGGCGGCGTTTTGAGAAAAAAAAGCGTGGCCTTTTTAGGGGCCACGCTAGTGCCAGGTAAGTTACGCGGATTGCAGGGGGTCGGTCGCAATCCGCGCTCTGGCGGAGACTGGACTCAAAAATCGGCGATGAAAGGTGAGGCCAGGATCAGGAAGAACGGCGATGCGATCAGAAGTCCGGCGCATACGGCCGCGCAGTCCATCGTGAAGATCGTGCTCTTTCGCCAAGACATGGTTCCCTCTCCCTTTGTCGAGGGGCTAGCCCTCGTGGTCATGTATCGAACATGGGCCACTATCGGGCGCGGCGAAGTGACGGCCGTCACAGAGCGCGCGCTTTGCCCTGTGACGCCCGTCACAGAAAGGGTGCATTTTTCGAAACAACCGGACGAATTACGGATTTTGGGGCTTGCCGCCCCGGCGGTCTCACCCCACGCCGGGCTCGGACGTGGCAGGCTTAGACGTGGCAGGCTCAGACGTGATGGTGCCCGCCGCCCTCCTGTTGCAGGGCGGTCAGCGTCTCCTCCAGCTTGCCGCGATCCAGGATATAGAGGCTCTTGCCCCTGCGGCGCACCATGCCGGTCGGATAGAGCAGGCTGAGGGCGCGCGCCACGGTCTCGCGCGTCGTGCCGATCCGGCTCGCGATCTCGCGCAGCGGCGGCAGGGGGTGGATGACCCAACGGCCGGGCACGGCCGCGTCCGGCTTGGCCATGCGCAGGATCTCGGCGTAGACGCGCTGGGTGGCGGCGAGCGTGCTCAGTTCCATGATGCGCACGTCGCCCGTGCGCACCATGCTGGTCAGGCTCTGGAGCACCTTGAAGGTCACCTCGCCGTGTTCCTTGAGCACGGTCAGGAAATCCCGCGCCGGGAGGACGGCGACCAGGGTCTTCTCGGTCGCGACCACGCTGGCCGAGCGCGGCTGCCCGTCGATCGCCGCGAGCTCGCCGAAGCAGTCGCCGGGCCGGAGCGTCGCGTAGGCGACCTCGCGCCCCGAGAGGGAGAAATCGAGGACGTTGACCGCCCCGTCGATGATGAACAGGACCTCGTTGCTCTCGCCGCCGCTCTCCAGGACCGTCTCGCCGGAAGCGTAGTGCCGCCAGGTGCAGCGGCTCTCCAGACGATGGCGCTCGGCCTCGTCCAGATCCTCGAACAACCCGATACCCGCCAGCGTTCTGCCTGTATCGATCCGCACGCGCCTATCTCCCCCCATCACTCAGCCCACAGTTTAGCACAAGCCTCCCCGTTGCGGGACCGGCCGCATGAAACCCGCCGCGTGGGCGGCGGTTGTTACTCTACCGGGAACCGTCGGGCGCGGCCCCCGGATGGGGCCGCGCCCGCGGGACGGTTCCCTGTTCCCCGGCTACATGATGCCGAGGATGTCCTTGGCCTTGGCCAGCGTCTTGACCGATGCGCCGTGCTGGCCGCCTTTGTGCTGCGTCTCGCCCTGGGCGCGCAACGCCGTCACCTCGGCCATCTGGGCGGCCGAGATCTGGGGGCTCGCGGCCAACGCCGCATCGATCTTTTTCATGTCGACCGGGCACTGCCCGGCCAGCGCCGGGCCCGCGAGAAACGCAGTCAGGATGGCTGCGATTGCGATGCGTTTCATGATGATCCTCCTCATAAGGTCAGGTACCGGTTGCAGTCCAAACCACCCCACTTCAGCCGATCATGGCGGAATTCGCGCCGCGGCGCAGTCAAAAGGCCGTGATCGAGGCCGGCCGCGCACGATTCGGCCCACGGGCGTGCCGGACACGCCGGATACAAGGGGATTCTGCGGGCTGGCAAAGGCGCCACATTCCGGGTTAAATACCTGGGTTCCGTGGCGGTTCCGGTTTCCAGGGGCCGGCACGGAGCGCCGATCGCCGGAACGGGCCACGGACCGCCGAGGCCGGGAGTTCGGTGCCCCTGCGGGAACCGGCGGTCGGGCGAGACAAGGTCAAGAGACTAAGGTCAAGGGGACCCAATCCCCACGAACAGGGAGACAAGACATGGATGATTCGAAGAAACTCTGGGCCGGGGCTATCGCCGGAGTGGCGCTGGCCGGGCTGCTTGGGGCGGCCGCCCCGGCGGACGCTGCGGACTGCCCGCGCGGGAACCTGGACGTCGGGTTCTGCGACAGGAACGGGGATCTGGTCGCCGATACGCCGACCGATCCGAGCAAGCTGCTCGATCCCGACACGCTGATTTTCTCCTATACGCCGGTCGAGGACCCCTCGGTCTACGAGAACGTCTTTACCGAGTTCATGGACTATCTGGCCCAGAAGACCGGCAAGAAGGTCAAATGGTACGGCGCCGAATCCTACGCGGCCCAGGTCGAGGCCATGCGTTCGGGGCGCCTCCACGTGGCCGGCATCTCGACCGGCCCCACGGTGTTCGGCGTCAATCTGGCCGGTTACGTGCCGATCGCGATCATGGGCAAGGCGGACGGCCAGTTCGGTTACCGGCTGCAGTTGATCACCCACAAGGACAGCGACATCAAGACCATCGCGGACCTCAAGGGCCGCAAGGTCGCCCACGTGACGCCGTCGTCGAATTCGGGCAACCAGGCGCCGCGGGCGCTGTTCAAGTCGCTGGGCGTGGTGCCGGGCGAGGATTACGAGGTCATCTATTCGGGCAAGCACGACAACTCGATCATGGGCGTCGCCAACAAGGACTACGACGCCGCCCCGATCGCCTCGAGCATACTCGACCGGATGCACGACAAGGGCATCGTGAACAAGGACGACCTGCGCATCATCTGGCAGTCGGGGCTGTTCCCGACCACCTCCTACGGCTATGCCCACAACCTGACGCCGGCCCTGCAGACGGCGGTGACGGAAGCCTTCCTGACCTTCGATTGGACGGGCACCGCCCTGAAGAAGGAGTTCGGCAAGAAGGCCGACCAGTTCATTCCGATCACCTTCAAGGAGCACTGGGCGGACATCCGGACGATCCAGGAAACCAACGGCGTCATCTATACGAAGGCCGCCCTCGATGAACTCAAGCTGAAGAAGAAGAAAAAGAAGAAAAAGAACTGAGCACGACCGACGCGGGGCCGCCGTCCGAAAGGGCGGCGGCCCCGCCGCGGCGGCCCCCGATGCTGGAAATCTCCGATCTCGTCAAGACCTATCCCAACGGCCTGAAGGCGCTGCACGGGATCAGTCTGGCCGTGGACCGGCCCATGGTCGTGGCGATCATCGGCTCCTCGGGCGCGGGCAAGAGCACGCTGATCCGCTGCGTCAACCGGCTGGTCGAGCCCACCTCCGGCCGGGTCGTGCTGAACGGCACCGATATCACCGCGCTCGGCGGGCACGGGCTCAGGAAGGCGCGCCGGCGCATCGGCATGATCTTCCAGGAGTACAACCTGGTCGAGCGCCTGACCGTCATGGAGAACGTGCTCTCGGGCCGGCTCGGCTACGTCGGCTTCTGGCGCGCCTATCGCCGCAAC
>JADFNT010000259.1 GCA_022563215.1 Pseudomonadota bacterium | reverse complement strand
AACATCAAGCCCGAGGAAATCCCCCGGTTCATGGAGGATTACGGCGATATCTTCCTGTCGCTTTCGTACTACCGGAGATGCCTGGATTCCATCGAGCCCATCATCACCGAGTTCCTGGAAGCCATGGACGAGATGCGCGACAACTACCAGTTCAAGACCGACCAAAACCTGGGCAATACCATGGACATGATGGAATCCACCATCAACGAACTGATGGCGGCGATCACCGGCCGGTTCGAGAACTTCGAACGCGGCACCAAGCACATGTGGGACAACATTTCCGCCGAACGCTTCCGCAAGGTCGAACAGCTGATCAAGGGCTATCACACCACCATCGGCGGCGTGCTGTGCTCGCTCAGCGTCAAGATGGACGCCTGGGCGAACCTGTTCCCGACCCCGTCTGTCGGCGGGCCGGCCAAGCGGGCCGAGTTCATGATGTCGGAAATGAGACAGGGCATGGACAACATCCAGAAGATCGAGGATTCGGCGCCGATGCTGTCGGCCCTGAACTAACGGATCCCCACGCCTCTCTTTTGCTTTTTTTTGTTTTTTTATTCCAGCCGGGTCCCGGCCGGCATCGGATAGCCGAGGATAAAGGTTTCCGCGTCCTGGGGGTCCCTGCCCGCCCGCTGCACCCGCAACAGCCTCAGCACCCCGGCGCCCGTGCCAACGCCCCCCGTCGCCACACCAAGGGCGTCGTCGATCAAAATCCCCGGCAATGTCCCCGATAACGTTCCCGTCGCGCCACCGCCCGCCGCTCCTTCCTCGACGGCCGCCGCCAGCACCTTGATCCTTTCGCCTTCGTATTCGACCCACACCCCGGGCCAGGGATTGAACGCCCGGACTTGGCGTTCCAGTTCATCGGCCGGCCGCCGCCAGTCGAGGCGGCCATCGGCGCGGTTGAGCTTGGGGGCCAGGGTGACCCCGTCGGCGGCCTGGGGAACGGGTTCCAGGGTCCCGGCCTCGAGCCCGGCCAGGGCTTTGAGCATCATTTCCGCGCCCAAGGCCGCGAGCTCGTCGTGCAGGGTTCCGGCCGTGGTGTCGGCGGTGATCGGGACCTTGCGGGCCAGCAGCACCGGCCCGGTGTCCATGCCTTCGTCGATTTGCATGATCGAGACGCCGGTGACGGTATCGCCTTCCAGGATCGCCCGTTGGATCGGGGCGGCCCCCCGCCAGCGGGGCAAAAGCGACGCATGGACGTTGAGGCAGCCCAACCGGGGCGCGTCGATGACCGCCTTCGGCAGCCTCAGCCCATAGGCGACGACGACGGCGCCATCCGCGCCCCCGGCCTTAAATAGCGCCCTGAACGCCGCCTGTTCGTTCTCGTCCTCGAAGGTTTCCGGGGTGCGCACGTCGAGTCCCTTTCGATGGGCGAAGGCGTGGACGGCGGAGGATTTTTCCTTTTGTCCGCGGTCGGCGGGGCGGGGCGGTTGCGAATAGACGGCGATGATCTCGTGGCCTGCCTTGATCAGGGCGTCGAGAACGGGCACCGAGAAATCGGCGCTTCCCATGAATACGAGACGGAGAGGAGGCATCGTCGGTTTCGGCTTTCACTTGCTCAATTAAAAACAACGGCCGTTCTTTTTTCGGCCCAAAATAATTACCACGAAGGCCCCAAGAAAAAACAATTCAAGGGTCTCTTTATGGTCAAAAGAATCAGCAAACGCGGGAAGGCGAAACGACCGAATGTCACCCGCTAGGCCGGAGCCGCCGCCATCTTTTTCGTCTTCGACAGCTTGCGGAGGATCATGTTGCGCTTCAAGGAAGAAATACGATCGACGAACAGGATTCCGTCCAAATGGTCCATTTCATGCTGGATGCAGGTCGCCAACACGCCGGCGACCTCCCTTTCGCGGATTTCGCCCTGGTAATCGATATAGCGCACGCGAATGGCGTCGTGGCGTTCGACCTCGGCGTAATGCTCGGGCAGCGACAAGCACCCTTCCTCCTGGTTCAGCATTTCGTCGGAAACCCATAGCAGTTCCGGGTTGGCCATTTGGACCGGGTCCGGTTCGGCGTCCTCATCGACGACGTCAACGACGATGACGCGCCGCTTGTCGCCGACCTGGGGCGCGGCGAGGCCGATGCCGTTGGCGGCATGCATGGTTTCCAGCATGTCGTCCATCAGCCGCCGCACGCTTTCATCGACCGTTTTCACTGGCTTCGCCGTGATCTTGAGGCGCGGGTCGGGGGCGATGATGATGGGAAGAAGGGTCATTGCTGGGTGCAGATATGGCCTTAGGCCCGGCCCGTCAAGGACGACTTCCCGCCCGCCGCCAAGCGTTTGCGTCTGGCGGCAGCATCGTACAAAGGGTAACCTCGGGGCCATGGATGCGACGGTTCTTATGCTCGCCGTGATTGTCGTGCTCGCCGGCTGCGTTATCTATATGGCCGTGCGCCAGTCCGGCGCCGTCGCCGGTGATGAGTTGAGAAGCATCATCCAGGCCCAGGCCGAGCTTTCGGGCCGATTGCAGCAGTCCGAATCGAGCGTCAATGAACGCCTGGAATCGCTCACCAAGCGGCTCGGCGACGGCTTAAGCCAACAAACGGAAAAAACCGGCGAACAACTCAAGGGCCTGCATGAACGCCTGGCGGTGATCGATTCGGCGCAGAAGAACATCACCGACCTTTCCCAGCAGATGGTCGGCCTGCAGGATATCCTGTCCAACAAACAGGCCCGCGGCGCGTTCGGCGAATTTCAAATGGAAAGCCTGATCAAGGATTTCTTGCCGCCGTCGGCCTACGATTTCCAGGCCACGCTTTCCAACGGCACCCGCGTCGATTGTCTGATAAGGCTGCCCGGCCCGCCGGGAACCATTCCGATCGATTCGAAATTTCCCCTGGAGGCCTACCGGGCCATCCAAAAGGCAAAGTCGGACTCCGAAAAAATAAACGCCAACCGGGAATTTTCAAAAGACGTGGGCCTTCACGTCAAGGCCATCGCCGAGAAATACGTCATTGCCGGCGAAACCGACTGGGCAATCATGTTCTTGCCGTCGGAAGCTATTTTCGCCGAGCTTAATTCGAACTTCCCCAACGTGGTCGAAGACGCCCAACGCCGCCGGGTCGGAATCGTCTCGCCGTCGACGCTGATGGCTTTGGTCAACACCATCGGCTCGATCCTCAAGGACGGCAAAATGAAGGAACAGGCGGGGTTGATCCAAAAACAGGTCGAATTGATGTTGAAGGATGTCCGCCTGCTGGACGAACGGGTCGGCAAGCTGAAAACCCATTTTCGCCAAGCCGGCGAGGATATCGAAGGAATCGCCATTTCGAGCGGCAAAATCACCGGCCGCGGGCAGAAAATCGAAGATGTCCAGTTGGAAGAGGA
>JADFNT010000258.1 GCA_022563215.1 Pseudomonadota bacterium | reverse complement strand
TTCTGATTATCGGTTCAAGCTTCCTTGCTCCGGCGGCATCCGCACAGCCGGTTTGCGGTGCACACCGCACGGTTTCCGACAACTTGAAGAAATCCTACGCCGAGGCCCCCGTTTCCATGGGCGTTACCATGGGCGGCGGGGTCATCGAGGTCTATGCCTCGGCCGAAGGAACATGGACCCTGGTCATCACCCAGCCGAACGGCATGAGCTGCCTGATCGCCGCCGGCCAGGACTGGGAAGAGCTGCCGAAACCGGAGATGATTTCCGGCACCAAGACCTGAGCGGCCCATTTTAGGTCTGGTTTTATCCGCTCCGGTTTAGAGACCAGGGACGGAACGCCGCCGGCAATACCGCAATCGGCTATCCTTTTTCCCCCAGCACATCAAAGACGCCGCCTTGCGCCTCCTGGCCTTCGATGTGGCGGCGATGCCAAAGGGCATGGAACAACAACCCCCAGGCCGCCCGCCCGGCCCGCTGACCCGACCCTGAACCGGCGGCGGCGAACAGGTCCTCGACGGCATTGGGCAGGCAGATTTCCTCGATCCCCGGCTGCGATGCCACCAAGGGGCCCAGTTCCCGGCCCCGCCCGCCGATCCATTCACCCACCGGCACCGTGAAGCCGCGTTTCCGGGCAAAGGGCCGGGCCGCAGGCAGGACCGTTTGCAACCACTTCCTGAGCAGCCATTTGCCCTGGCCCCGGCGTACTTTCAACCGGTCCGGCAGACGAAGGGCGAATTCGGCGACCTTGAGGTCCAGGAACGGCACCCGGCCCTCGACCCCATGGGCCATCAAACAACGGTCGAGCTTTGCCAACAGGTCATGGGGCAGCCAGTCGGCGCAATCGGCGGCCTGCGCCGCTTGCAGCTTCGTCCGCCCTCCCCTGGCCGCGTCTTCTTCCGATCGGGCAAATCCGTCGCGCCAACCGGCGGGCTCGTCGCGAAGGACGCCGAGTCCGTCAAAAACGCCTCTTTCGCGCATCGGACGCCCGCCCAGCAGCCGGGAACGGCGCACCCGGCGGTAACGTCCATAGCCGCCGAACATCTCGTCGCCGCCCTCGCCGGTCAAAACCACCTTGAGCCCGGCCTCCTTGGCGGCGGCCGCCAGCTTGTAGGTCGGCAGTGCCGCGTAGTCGGCGGCGGGGTCGTCCATGACGGCGGCGATTTGCGGCAACAGCGCCCAGAAGTCGTCTTCGGAAAATTCCACTTCCGTATGTTCGGCACCGGTGGCCTCGGCGACGGCGCGGGCTTGGCCGCGTTCATCGGCAACGTGCGTCCCTGAAAAACCGGCGGTGAAAGCCCGCACCGGCCGTTCGTTCAGGCGCGACATCATCGCCAACAGGGCCGAGGAATCGATGCCGCCGGACAGGAACATGCCGTAGGGAACGTCCGAACGTTGGTGGATGTTGACGCTGTCCGACAGCACCTCGTCAAGCCGCTGCAACGCCGCCGATGGGGAAATCTCGATGGGGCCGCCTTCGGGCAGGGCTTTGCGGCTGAGACGGTCGGTAATGCGGCCGCCGCGGACTTGCACGGTCTCGCCGGGCAAAAGCCTGCGCACGCCTTCGAAAACCGTTGCCGCGCCGGTGGTGAACTGAAGCTGCAAAAGCTCGTTCCGGGCCTCGGGCCTGAGGACCGGTTTCACCAGCCCGGCCCGGAAAAGGGCCTGGGGTTCCGAAGCGAAAACCAGCCCTTCGGCCGTTTCGGCGTAATAAAGCGGCTTGATGCCGAACGGATCGCGAGCCAATACCAACGAATCCTCGGCCGGATCGCAAATGGCGATGGCGTACATGCCGCGCAAATGGCGGGTGAAATCGAGTCCGTGGCGAAGGTAAAGATGCAACGGCGGTTCGCAATCGGACCCCGTCTGAAATTCGACCCGGCCCATGTCGAGTTTCAATTCGACGTAGTTATAGATTTCACCGTTGGCGATCAGGGCGGCTTTTTCAGTCCCTGTCCGGGCCCTGGAGGTCCCGGGGGATACCCCCGCTCCCCCGAGGCCCGTCCGCGCCTCTTGTTTTCCAGTATTTTGCGAGGCAAAAAGAGGCTGGTCGCCGGTTTCCAGGTCGATGATGGCAAGGCGGGTTTGCGCCAGGCCGGTGGCGCCGGAAATGACTCGGCCTTGCCCGTCCGGACCTCTGTGGGCCAGGGCGGCGGATAGCGCCCGCAATACCGCGTCGTCGGGGGGAGCGCCCGAGCGGGTCATGATGCCGGCGATCCCGCACATTCAGGCTGTCTCCTGGATGCTTTTCAGGAAATCCATGTACTGCTCGATGACGATTTTTTCCGTGAACGCCTCCTGGTAGGCCTGATGGCCTTTTTCGGCGATGCGCTTGCGCAGGGTATCGTCCTCAAGCAGGTTGCGGATGGCGCGGCCCATGGTCGCTGCGTCGTCGATGGGCACCAGGATACCGGTTTCGCGGTGCTCAATCAGGGTGCCGGGGCCGTAGCTGTCGGCGGCGATGACCGGCACGCCTTGGGCCCAGGCCTCGATGACCACGTTTCCAAGAGGTTCGTGCCGCGACGGACAGACGAAAATATCGGCGGCGGCCAATAACGCCGCCGTATCTTCCCGCCAGCCCAGGAACCGTGTCCGGGGTTTTACCGCCAGGTTTTCGGCCTGTTCTTCGAGCTCTTTTTTCAGCGGTCCATCGCCGGCGATCCACAAATAAACGCTGGGCACCCGGGATACCGCTTCCAGAAGCACATCGAAGGCCTTGTTTTGATGCAGCCGCCCCAGTCCCAGAACCAACAAGGCGCTATCCGGCGTAAAGAACTGGTGGCGCGGGACCGGTTCGGCCTTTTCCTGGAACACGAAATTGGGAAGATAATGGGCCTTTTCCGCCCCCCACCCCTGTCCCACCAGGTAGTCCCTGATGTCCTGGGTGTTGGCGATCAAGTGGTCGCAGTTCTGATAATACTTGAGGTCGTAATACCCGCCCAGCCTGCCGACATGGACGAAATCCCCCTTCGGGCACATTCGGGTGGCCCGGTTCATCCAGGTCAGCACCACGTCGGGCCGATAGTCCTTGATCTCGCGTTTCAGGGCCCGGGGGGTGCGCCAGTCCAAAAGACCGCCGAAGGGTAATTCCACCGGCTCGATGCCGCCGTCCCTGAGGGTCTTGGCCCGCGAGGGATGGTTGCGGATGACGACGCGCTGATCCAATCCGGCGCGATCGAGCGCCAACACCAAACGGGTGAAAAACGCCTCGGCGCCCCCGAATTCCGCTCCCGCCATCACCTGAAGAACACGCATGGTCAGTGGATAAAATCTAGATTATGGCCCCCATACGATCCCCTATCCCGTTTTCTCGGTAGGGGAGCGCCCGTGGGCGGTGCGGGGCCATCGGCAAGGTGGCTCGCCG
>JADFNT010000257.1 GCA_022563215.1 Pseudomonadota bacterium | reverse complement strand
CACTTCCTCTTGGGCGCCGGTCTTGCGGGAAGACTTCGCTAGGGTTGTTTTGGGCACGCTGCGCTCTCTCGCACCGGCGCCGTGAGCGGGCGGGCGATCCGGTCGTGCTTCTTCCTTCTCGGCCTCCGCCGCTGGAGACTCCGGAGCGGGCGCGGGCTCGTCCTGGCTCCGCACCTCTTCGTCTCGCGGGACCGCCCTGCGGCGTTTGGCCTTGCGCCCTCCGCGTTTCCCGCGACCGCGCGGCGGCGGGCCCGGCTCCGTTTCGCTACGGGGGCTTACCGGGTCGCTGGGACCATCGTGCCCCCGCTTCACTTCTTCGATCGGCTTGCCTTCATCAGCAACTTCTGTGGCGACTTGTTCATGCCGATCAGCGTGACGTTTCCGCGGGGATTTCGACTGGCGTCTTCTTGCCGATCGCTTCGTCTTCATCGAGGCCGAGGAAGCGGCGCACCCGGGCGATGAACTCGACCACGTCATCGTCGACGAAGGCATTGCCGAGCGACAGCATCGGCCGGGCATGGGCGACCTTCCTGAAGCCGGCGGCGGGCGGGGCGCCGACCTTTTCCGACGGGCTGTCGCCGCGCGCCAAGCCGGGGAAGGCGGCCTCGATGGCCTGCAGGCGGCGGCGCAGCGCGTCGTAGTCGGCGTCGGCGATCCTGGGCGCGTCGTTTTGGTAGTACGCCTTGTCGTGTTCCTTGATTTCCCCGGCCAGGGCGTCCCACTCCGCCGCCGCTTCCAACGGCGTCAAATCGCTAACGGGAACGCCGCGGGCATCGGCGTTCACGGGCCCGCGCTCTCAAGCAGGCTGTCGGCGGCGGCCCGCGCCTCGTCGGTGATCTTGGCGCCGGCCAGCATGCGGGCGATTTCCTCCTTGCGGCCCTCGTCCGACAGCGCATCGACGGTCGTCAACACGCCGGGATGGGCATCGGACTTCGACACCAGCCAGTGATGCCTGCCCTTCGCCGCCACCTGCGGCGAATGGGTCACCACCAGCACCTGCGCGCGCCCGGCGAGCCCCGCCAGCCGTTCGCCGACGGCCGCCGCCACGGCGCCGCCGACGCCCGCGTCGACCTCGTCGAAGACCAGGGTCGGCACCGGGTCGGCCTCGGCCAGCACCGCCTTCAGGGCCAGCGTAAAGCGGGCCAGTTCGCCGCCCGACGATATCTTGCCCAACGGCCCGGCCGGGGCGCCGGGGTTGGTGGCGACATGGAAAACCACCTTGTCGCGGCCTTCCGGCCCCCAGGCGTCTTCGGGCAGGCCGTCGAGCACGGTGGTGAATTTTGCTTTTTCCAGCTTCAGGGGCTTGAGTTCCTTGGCCACCGCCTGGTCCAGCTTTCCGGCCGCCTTCTTTCGGTCCCGGCTCAATGCCTGGGCGGCCTTTTCATAAGTTTCCCGGGCCTGGCTTTCCTCCACAATCAGTTCCGCCAACCGGGCGCCGCCGTCTTCCAGGCCCCGCACCTTGGCCGCCAGGTCTTCGGCCACGCCGGCCAGATTGTCGACTTCCGTCGAATGCTTGCGAGCCAGCGCGCGGAGCGCGAACAGCCGTTCCTCGGCGTGCTCCAGGGATTGCGGGTCGAGGTCCATGCCGGCGGCGGCGGTCTCCAATAGCGCGTCGGCCTCCGTTGTCTCGGACTGGGCGCGGACAAGGGCGTCGAGGGTATCGGCGAGGCGGCCGTCGGCTTTCCCGGCCACCCGTTCCAGTTCGCGCAGCGCCGCTTCAAGGCTTCTCAGCGCCCCGCCGTCGCCGCGCAACTCTTCGGCCGCCGTGTTCATGGCGGCGACCAACTGTTCGCCATGCATCATCAGGGTGCGCTGGCGGGCGAGGTCGGTTTCCTCGCCCGGTTTCGGGTCGAGGCCGGTGATTTCGTCCAGCGCATGGCGGAGGAATTCCTCATCCCGCCCGGCCGCCTCCATTTCGGCCTCGGCCCGGATACGCGCCTCGGCCGCGTCCTTCCAAACCTTGTGGGCGTCGCCGGTTTTTTTCAGCCCGGCGCTCAATCCCCCGAAGGAATCCAAAAGCCCCCGGTGCGCTCCTTCGTTCAACAGGCGCTGGTTCTCGAACTGGCCGTGGACATCGACCAGGGCGGCGCCGGTTTCCTTCAGCAACTGCACGCTGACGGGCTGATCGTTGATGAACGCCTTCGAGCGGCCATCGGCGCCCAGTACCCTGCGCAGCACCAGGCCGTCTTCGAGGCCGGGTATGGCGTGCCCCTTAAGGGTCTCGAGGACGGGATGGCCGGCGGCTAAGTCGAAAACCGCGGTCACCGACGCCTGATCGGCGCCGTGGCGGACCAGCCGCGCCTCGGCCCGCATGCCCAGCGCCAGCCCCAGGGCGTCGAGCAGGATCGACTTCCCGGACCCGGTTTCCCCGGTCAGGACGCAAAGCCCGGCGTGAAAGGAAAGATCGAGACGGCCGATGAGAACGACGTCGCGAATGGAAAGCGTCGTCAGCATGGTGTTACCAAAGCTTGTACCAAGGTGTTCCGGCCTCCGGCTCGTCCACCTTGTTGCCCATGATCTTGTAGGCATCCATATACCATTCGCTGCCCGGGAAATTGTGGCCCAGGACCGCCGCCGTCTTGCGCGCCTCTTCGGAGATGCCGATGGCCAAATAGGCTTCGGTCAGCCGGTGCAAGGCCTCGGGAACGTGGGTCGTGGTCTGGTAATTGTCGACAACGGTCAGAAAACGGTTGATGGCGGCCAGGTAGTTCCCCTGGTTTTGGTAATAGCGGCCGATTTCCATTTCCTTGCCGGCCAGGTGGTCGTGGGTCAGGTCGATCTTCAGCTTGGCGTCGCGGGCGTATTTGCTGTTGGGGAAACGCTTGATCAGCTCATCCAGGGTGGTTAGCGCCAATTCGGTCATTTTCTGGTCGCGGGCGACGTCGGAGATCTGTTCGTAATAAGACAGTCCCTTCAGGTAATAGGCATAGGCGACGTCCTTGTTGGTGGGGTGGAGCTGGATGAACCGGTTGAGCCCGGCGACGGCGTCGTCATAAAGATTGTTGAGGTAGTAGGTATAGGCGGACATCAACTGCGCCTTGGTCGCCCACTGGGAATAAGGATGCTGGCGTTCGACCTCGTCGAACTTTTCCGTCGCCAACAGGTAATTCTGGCTGAGCAGCGCGTCCATGGCGGCGTTGTACAGGGTCTCGACCGGCTGTTCGACGTATTCCTTCTTCTTGACCGTGCAGGCGCCCAGGCCAAGCATCAATAGAATCGCCAAGGCGGCGATCAACGGCTTCGAGGTGATTTCAAAACGCTTCATGATGGTTGCCTGATGGTTGCCTGCCGGGGGCCCCTCCGGCCCGCCCGCGGAAGGCCCTTGAGGCGAAATTATACCACGCCGGTGGGGCGTTTGTAGG
>JADFNT010000256.1 GCA_022563215.1 Pseudomonadota bacterium | reverse complement strand
AGGCCGCCATGCGGGCGGATAAAATGCTTGAGGCCGGCCACCTGGACGGGCAAGCGGTGTGGAAGCGGATACTGGCGGCGGTTGAGGAATTGCAATCGAAGGATCGGCCCATAGATGCTACGGTAAATTAATGCCAAAACGCACAGTCCTCAGAGACGGTCCCGACCCCGTTGATATCCGCCCTTGATCGAGGCTATGACGGTCAGCTTCCAAAGTTCCTTTCATTCGGCACTTGACGTGGGTCAAGGCTCCTCCCAACCCGCGCGCCTATGGTTCCTATCGACGGTGCCGGAATTGACCGAGATTATTGCCGGACGGAATCAATCCGTCCCCCCTGCACCGGTGTCTGGCTGGCAAAGGAAGCGCCACGATCCTGACCAATGGCGGCGCCGAAGCCGAGGCATTGGAGGAATGCGCCAACCCGATTTCTGCAATGACCTTGGGTGAAGCCAAACCATCGCCGATTTACTTAGATAAAAGAAGGATCCGACCATGTACCAGAACCAAGCAATACAAAAACCCTATATCGGCGATCAACGTGGTTTCTTAACGGTTGCTCTCAACGCTGTCCGCCGGGCGGCGTTGGCGGTTGTTCGCTGGCACCAGCGCCGGAGAGCGATCCGTGAGCTCATGGCGCTCGATGATCGGACTTTGAGGGATATTAACGTGCGCCGGGACGACATCTACTGGGCGACCGGCCGGATTTTTTCGTTGGGCGAAGATCCCTTTCACTTCCCCGCCTCACCCCCACCGGGCGCCACGCTCCCCGAAGCATGGACCGTGGCGGGACGCGAAAAATCGAGAAGGTAAGGCGCCAAGGCATCAAGGATAACAACATCCCAGACAAAGGGGGCGCCATGACCTGCAAGGGTTACACCGATCCCCGTTACGTGACCACGGCGAAGGATTTGCACGGTCGGCTCTCCATCAACTGAAGGTAGGAAACCGCCGCCTGGTGAATTGCCTGTTCCGGCCGATTTCTCTTCGACGCCATTATGCCGCCCCTATCCCCACCTGGCGCAACCTCTCGATGGCGGCCTGCTTTCGCCTGGTTCCGTATCCTATAAGACAGGCATGATCCGGCCGCTGGCAGACGGCGGCGCCGTCGCCGCAGGCGAACCCCGGATTAGGCGCCCCACAGGCCGCACAAGAGTCCGCTGGGGGCGCTTCCCAGTGCTGGGAGCACCAAGCCTCCAATGCTTCGTTATACGCGCTTTTTAGGGCCTCCCGTGGGCTCCTATAGCCGTCAAATTCGAGGATGGCGGCTCGTTCTTCAATCCATTCGGCCCAGTCCACTGAATCAGTAGGGAAGCCGAAGGGGCGGGCGGAGATGTTAGGGACCAGCGGCGGCAAAACAGGCAAATTTCCCCCCTTTGATGTCGCCAAAAACTCAATCACTTCGGGTTTGTGGTCCCTTAGTTTCTGAACAAGATCATCCGGCAGCGGGGCCGGCGCCGAAAGCTTCAAGCGCCCGCCGTCAACCTGGACGACACCACCGGCGGATTCAACTTCATCGATCAGTTTTTGGGCCATGTTCATAGCTCTTTACTCCAATTGCCCCCCTTTTCCGGGCTTCCAACCGTAACACCGCTACATTGGCGGGTTTCTGCGGGTTTCGGGGGAATCCTATCCGCTACATCGTCATTCCCTGTAGCGGATAGGGAATCGCTGAAAGCCCCGGTTTTCTGCGGATGTAGCGGTGTAGCGGATAGGGAACCGGAATACCGGGAAAAGGCGTCGGTGAAGTCCTCTAGATAATATCCCTTCGGGACTTTTCCTTCACTCAAACGAATGTTCCGGGGCTTAATCTCAAATGCTGATAACTGCTTGGCAAGCGCCCGGGTGGTGATCGGCTTGCCGTTTCTGCCCCATTCCGGCCAGGGCCGGTCTTCCATTTTTCCAAGGACTTCGCAAAGGTCGGCGGACGTAATGCGGTCCACCGCCTGGTCTTCAAACACGCCCTTGATATCGAACAGCAATTGCGTCCGGTGCGAACTGTCTTCCTCGATTACTTCCTTGGCGATCCTGCGAGCAAGGGTGGGCCATTCGCCGCCGATGATGTCGGCAATCGCCAGCAAGGGCCGCCAATTATCAGCGCCCCGATTCAACAGCCATTCCGGCAAATCGGGATCGGCCTTGCTTAATTTGGGCGTATTGTCTTTTGCCCAACGGGCCGCCTTCCGGGCCAAAACCCGAAGACCGTCCGTGCGATCCCAACGGAAAAACTCAATTTCCTCGGTGGCGCGGCGGCGTTTCATGGTGATTGGAATTGACCGATCAATGAGCGTTCCGGGCAACCGCCCGATACCGGCCATAGCGACGGGTGCGAAGGTTTTGAACCCCCGCAGTTCATTCTTGTCGCCGTCGCAACGCAAAACACGCCCGCCCCGGCGGTGTCCGGCATTCAGGGCACCCCGAAGTTCCTCGTTATTTTTCAGGAAGGAATCGACTTCATCAATCAACAGTGTCGGCTTATAGGCATCCACAAGGCGGAACAAAACCGCCGTGGTCACGTTTTCCGTTCGGACGCTGCGGGGCGTCAGGGATTCCAGAACATCGAGAATGATGGTTTTCCCGCACTGTTTTTCCGGCGACCTAATATCCAGCCGTGGCGTGTGTTGGAACGCCTCGAAGGCATGGGCGTGGATGGTCCAAAGGGAAAGCACTTCGGCGGCGCCGTCCGGCAATACGAGATACCGGCGGAAGGCTGCCATGAGCCCCCCCAAGAGTTCCACGCCGTCAATCGGATCGGGCCACGGTTCCGGGTCGGACAGTTCGATTTCATGCCCCGCGCCCTCATATTCCTTTGACTGGCGCTTCTTTCTCTCCGCATCGAGGGTGGTGACGCGGATTCCTATTTCCTTCGCCTTGGCCTCGCGCACCAGGTCATAATCCAGGGCATCAAGCGCCGCCAGTTCATCAAGAATCCGTTCGGTCCCTTCGGTTGTGATACCGGGGGCCGTCACTGACTCGCCGGACGGAGCGGCATTCTCCCACTCTTTTTTTACGTCAAGCTGCATCACGCACCCCCATCACCCGGACCTCGGGGATATGAATGTGTCGCTTAAAAGCTTGTTGAAGACGGCGCCGCGTCGTGTCGTCATCGACCAGGATTCCGTAGCCGTCCAGGTAGGACAAAAGGTCCGCCTTCCAGTCCAAGACGACGACGCCCGCACAATCGGCTCGGAGCCAATCGAGGGGCGTTGCGTGAACCATGACGGGGGATTCCTCGAACACGGCCAGCCTTGCGTTGTGCAGTCCCAAGAGAACGGCATTACCAAGACGGAGATACCACCGGGCCGGATTCGACGGTTCGAAGGCCATGATGTCGATAAGTCCCTCGTCCGGGTGTTCGGAAACGCCCAG
>JADFNT010000255.1 GCA_022563215.1 Pseudomonadota bacterium | reverse complement strand
TGAGTAGTAATCCTGAAGCCACAATAGGAAATGGCGCTTATTTTTTTCCAGCTATTACTGTTTATGAAACTAAAGAAGAGCAGAAACTAGGAAAGCCTGTAGGATTTTGTCAAAGAAAGATAATGGTGAATAAATTACTTAACAAAAATTTTCGAGTTTTAGTAACTGAAGATGGGTTTGTGTGCCCAATAGTAGATAAAAATAAAGATGTAGTTGAATTTCTTAATATTTTATTTGCAACTTTTACGACAAAATTTTATGCAGCGCATTATATAACTCTGAGCGATTTATCTTCGTTTGGGTGGAAAGATGGTACTGAGATTGCAGAAGTTAATAGAGTTAGAGAACTAACATCAATTAGAAATAATTTAGAATCACAAAGAGATTCTGAACATGGTTTTAATGGCCTCGGAATCGCTGCCCCGGGGCGGCGCCGTGGGCATCGACTTCGCGGCCCTCGACGAGGGGCTGGGCGTTGCCGTCACCGCCACCGGCGACGACGCCCGACTGAGGGAAGACCTGCAATCGGCCTTGGCCGAAGGGGCGGCCGCCGAAGACCTGACGGCGCGCAACGTCCACGGCTATTTCGCCCAATGCCTGGCCAGGGATTCCGGGGCCTTGATCGAACATTCCCGGGGGTTGGGCGGCGAAATCCGGTTTGCGGTTATGTTTCCGCCTGCCACGGATTGTTAAAAACCAGCCAACTTTTGAAACATTTCGACACATTCCCGACCAACGGGGGGTCTACAGCCTCGTTCCCGAATGATACCAAGGATCAATGATCCTTGGTATGAGGCCCGCTCGCGGTTTCCGGTCAATGGGTGGGAAGAGGCTTCGCCGCGTCAGGCTTTGGCGATGGCCTTTTGGTCTTCGCTGTCGGGGTTCCTGAGCACGTAGCCGCGCCCCCAGACGGTTTCGATATAATTTTCGCCGCCGGTGGCGGCGTTCAGCTTCTTGCGCAGCTTGCAGATGAAGACGTCGATGATCTTCAATTCCGGCTCGTCCATGCCGCCGTAGAGGTGGTTGAGGAACATCTCCTTGGTCAGGGTCGTCCCCTTGCGCAGGCTCAACAATTCCAGAATGCCGTATTCCTTGCCCGTCAGGTGGATGGGCTGCCCTTCCACCTCGACGGTGTGGGAATCCAGGTTGACGGTCAAAAGACCGGTCATGATGATCGATTGCGAATGTCCCGCCGAACGCCGGATAATTGCCTGGATACGGGCCAGAAGCTCCTTCTTGTCGAACGGCTTGGTCAGGTAGTCGTCGGCGCCGGCGCCGAGCCCCTTGACCTTGTTTTCCGTCTCCGTCAGCCCGGAAAGGATGAGAACCGGGGTGTCCACCCGTCCGTCGCGGAGCCGCCGCAGAACCTCGAATCCATCTATGTCGGGGAGCATGATGTCGAGAACGATGATGTCGTAATCGTACAGCTTGCCGATTTCCAGACCATCCTCGCCCATGTCGGCGGTATCGACGACCATGCCTTCCGATTCCAGCATCATTTGGATGCCTTGTAGGGTGACGGGATCGTCTTCGACAAGCAGGACGCGCATGGCCGGTTTCCAGCACTTCGTTAACGAATTAATCAACCATATTATTAACACGATTCAGGCGCAAGGACACTAGCCTTTGGGGCGGAATCCCAAGCTTTTTCAAGTCCTTGGGACGGCCCGTAATCCCCCGAAATGGTAATCAAACCTTAAGCAATCGCCAACCATACTGGGGACGCCGGTAAAGCGTTATACTGGTTGGGTTTGGAAACGCCTTGAAGGGGTTTGGATTGACCGTCTTCGGGACCAATATTGCCAAGGAAGTCGACCGCCTTCCCGATCACAAGGTTTTCGGGAAGGTCACCGACGTTGTCGGCCTGCTGATCGAGGTCGGCGGCGTCCAGGGCAGCCTTTCGGTCGGCGATCATTGCGACATCATCGCCCGCAACGACCGCCGGGTGACCTGCGAAGTGGTCGGTTTTTCCAATAATCACGCGCTGTTGATGCCCTTCGGCTCGGTCGAAGGGGTCGGCATGGGAAGCCGCGTTGAAATCAGCGCCTCGAAGCCGGTGATTTATCCCGATGAAAGCTGGCTCGGCCGGGTCATCAACGCCTTTGGCGAACCCGTCGACGGCAAGGGGCCGCTAATGTCGGGAGCCGTCGCCTACCCCATCCACAACGCGCCGCCGCCGGCCCATGAACGCCAGCGGGTGGGCGGCAAGATCGATTTGGGCGTGCGCGCGATGAATGTTTTTTTGACCTGCTGCAAGGGGCAGCGGATGGGCATTTTCGCCGGCTCGGGGATCGGCAAATCGACCCTGTTGTCGATGATGGCCCGGAATACCACCGCCCAGGTCAGCATCGTCGGCATGATCGGCGAACGGTCCCGCGAGGCGCGGGAGTTTATCGAGGATCACCTCGGCCCCGAAGGCATGGCCCACAGCGTCGTCATCGTCGCCACCTCCGACGAAAGCCCCCTGATCCGCCGCCAGGCCGCCTACGTCACCATGACGGTGGCCGAATACTTCCGAGACCAGAAAAAAGACGTCCTGTGCCTGATGGATTCCATCACCCGCTTCGCCATGGCCCAGCGGGAGATCAGCCTGTCGGCGGGCGAACCGCCGGCCAGCAAGGGCTATACGCCGACGGTGTTCGCCGAGTTGCCGAAGCTGCTGGAGCGAGCCGGCCCGGGAACCGCCGATCAGGGCACCATCACCGGGTTGTTTACGGTGCTGGTCGAAGGCGACGACCACAACGAACCCGTCGCCGATGCCGTGCGCGGCATTCTCGACGGGCACGTGGTCCTGGACCGGACGATTGCCGAACGCGGGCGTTTCCCGCCGATCAACATCCTGCGCAGCATTTCCCGGACCATGCCGGCCTGCAATTCGGTGGAAGAAAACGCCGCCGTCAACCGGGCCCGGAAACTGATCGCCGTATACGAGGACATGGCCGAGTTGATCCGGCTCGGCGCCTATCGCCGCGGCAGCGACCCGCAGGTGGACGAGGCACTGCACTATTATCCGGCGCTGGAGGCTTTCCTGGCCCAGGATATCACCGAAAAGACGGATTTGGCCACTTGTTACCGGATGTTGTACGAGATACTCGGCATGAGCGGCGGCGAAGCGCCCGCGGCCGCCCCGCCCGAGGCGGCCGCCGAAGTCCCGCCGGAGACAGCGCAACCGGAACCGGCCCCCGAACCGTCGCCACCGGCCCCGGAACCTGCCGCGGAACCGCCGACGCCTGAACCGGCCCCGGAACCCGCCGCGGAACCCCCGGCGCCTGAACCGGCGCCCGAACCGGCGCCCGAACCGGCCCCGGATATGGCCTCATTGGCGGAGCCCGGGACGGATGAAACCATGACCGAACCGGCGGACCCGGTGATC
>JADFNT010000254.1 GCA_022563215.1 Pseudomonadota bacterium | reverse complement strand
CAGGTCCGCGCGTTGGCCGGGGCCGGGTACAAGGAAGTCGTCTTGACCGGCGTCGATATCTGCTCCTACGGCACCGACCTGCCTGGTTCGCCCGGCCTGGCGGCGATGATCGGGCAAGTGCTGGCCCGAGTGCCGGAACTGAAACGGCTGCGCCTTTCGACCCTCGACCCGGCCGCCGTCGGCGATGACCTGCTGAAGCTGTTCGCCGAAGACGAACGCTTGATGCCGCACCTGCACCTCAGTCTTCAGTCCATGGACGACATGGTGCTGAAGCGGATGAAGCGCCGCCACCTTTCGGCGCAAGTTTTTGACCTCGTCGACCGCGCCCGCAAGGCCCGGCCCGACGCCGTTTTCGGCGCCGACCTGATCGCCGGTTTCCCGACCGAGACCGGGGCCATGTTCGAAAATACGCTTACCGCCGTCGGCGATCTGGGCCTCGCGCACCTGCACGTGTTTCCCTATTCGCCGCGCCCGGGAACCCCCGCCAGCCATATGCCGCAGGTCGCCGCGCCCGTGCGCAAGGACCGCGCCCGGCGGCTTCGCCTGGCCGGCGACGCCGGGCTCAAGCGGTTCCTGGAAAGCCGCGCCGGGACCACGGCCCAGGTGCTGGTGGAAAAGGACCGCCGCGGCCTGAGCCAGCACTATGCCAGCGTCAAGCTGGATTTCGACGCGCCGCCCGGGGCCATCGTCGATGCCCGCGTCACCGCCGTCGGCGACGGCTACCTGATCGGAAGCCGGGCCGCGTGAGCGATGGCGGGCAGGGGTGGCTGGACCGGCTGCGCGGCGGCCTCGGGCGATCATCGGAGAAGCTGACCGGCGGAATCACCGGCCTTTTCACCAAGCGCAAGTTGGACCGCGCCGCCCTCGATGAGCTGGAGGAAGTGCTGATCGCCGGCGACCTGGGCGTGACGACGGCCGCAAAATTGAAGGAATCGCTGGCCAAAAAGCGGCTCGACAAGGAAGTCACCCCGGACGAGGTCAAGACCCTGCTGGCCGACGAAATCGCCTTCATGCTCGATCCCGTGGCCCGGCCGCTGGTCATCGACCCCCGGCACCGGCCCTTCGTGGTCTTGGTCTGCGGCGTCAACGGCTCGGGCAAGACGACGACCATCGCCAAGCTGGCCAGCCAGTGGCGCCAGGAAGGCCATTCGGTGATGCTGGCGGCGGGCGATACCTTCCGCGCCGCGGCGGTCGAACAGTTGCAGATCTGGGGCCAGCGGACCGGGTGCCCCGTGGTTTCCGGCCAACCCGGCGCCGATGCCGCCGGGCTGGTCTTCGACGCCATGGGCCGCGCCAAGGACGAGCGCGCCGACGTGCTGCTGGTCGATACCGCCGGGCGGCTGCAGAACAAGAAGGACCTGATGGCGGAGTTGGTGAAGATCGTCCGGGCGATCAAGAAAGCCGACGCCACGGCGCCCCATTCGGTGCTGTTGGTGATGGACGCCACCGTCGGCCAGAACGCCCATTCCCAGGTCGAGACGTTCAAGGAAATGGTCGATGTTTCGGGCCTCATCGTCACCAAGCTCGACGGTTCGGCCAAGGGCGGGGTGGTGGTGGCGCTGGCGGAAAAATTCGCCCTGCCGGTGCACGCCGTCGGCGTCGGCGAGAAGCTGGACGACATGCACCCCTTCGAGGCCCGCGACTTCGCCCGCTCCCTGATGGGGCTTGGGAGCTAGGCGAGGCGGTCCAGGGCCTCGTCCGTCTCGGCGACCAGGGCGGCCACCAGTTCGGCCGCCGGCAGCGCCCTCGACAGGGCCACCGGGGCGGTTCTAGCATTGTCCTATTGGAAGGCGCCGGGGGGCGCCGGGGGGCGCCGGGGGACACAAAGGGGGGCGTCTTGACCCTGCAACTGCATCTGGTTTTCCTGGTCCTGCTGGCGGCGGTTCTGCACGCCAGCTGGAACGCCTTCGTCAAGGCGTCCGGCGACCGGCTCCTCACCTTCACCGCCACTCGCGGCACCGGCACGATCATCGGCATGGTGGCGGCGTTTTTCGTTCCCCTGCCGGCGGCCGAGGCCTGGCCCTATCTGATCGCCGGGGTGGCCATCCACAACGCCTATTACGTGGTCCTTTTGCAGGCCTACCGGTTCGGCGACCTGAGCCACGTCTATCCGCTGGCCCGCGGCACCGCGCCGTTGACGGTGGCGGTGCTGGCGGCGCTGTTCGCCGGCGAGACGCCGAGTCTCAACGGAATCATCGGCATCGCCATGGTGTCGTTCGGCATCATCAGCCTGATGTTCGCCGCCGGCCCCCCGGAGGGAAATAAAGCCGGGGCCAAAGGCGGGACCCGCAAGCCGGTCCTGCTGGCGGTGGCGACGGGGCTGTTCATCGCCAGCTATACGGTCGTCGACGGGCTCGGCATCCGGCTCGGCGCGACGGCGCTCGGCTATATCGTCTGGCTCAACATCGGCGAAGGCATTCCGTTCATGGCCTGGGCGGCGGTGACGCGGCGAAAGGAAATGGCGGCATTCCTGAAAGTCAACTGGCCCCGGACCACCGGTGGCGGGGTGATGATGGTGACGGCCTATGCCCTGGTCCTTTATGCCCTTTCCGAGGGCGCCATGGCCCCTGTTTCGGCCCTGCGCGAGACGTCGGTACTGTTCGCGGTCCTGATCGGGGTGGTGTTTCTGGGCGAACCCTTTGGCAGGCTGAGGATCGTTTCCGCCGCCCTGATCGTCGCCGGGGCGGTGTTGTTGCAGGTGGCGGGCTGAAAAACGCTTTTTCGGCCTTAAGTGTGATCAGGCTCACAGACCCGATACCCGACCCCGTGCTATAAAGGGACAGCATCGAGGAAACCCCGCCGGGCCTTGGTGTTTACGGGGGGGGCTTCACGGTGTTTTGAAGGAAACAGAGGGTTAAAAACGTTGATTCACCCCTTCGAAAGGTTGCATGATTAAACCTAAGGAAAAGCGCCGAATGGTTCAACCGGGCGGATCAACCGGGGCGCGGGAAGGGATGTTATCAACAGGTGTTTATAGCAAATGGTGACATCGTCATGAAAAACGTTTCAAGAGCAGCCAAGTTTACCTTTTTAATCGCCGGCTTAAGCGTTCTTTCCGCCTGCGCCGCAAGCGGCGGCGCCACGGGCGGCGGCGGTTTTTACTCCCTGCCGGGGCCGCGGGCCGTCGAGTTGCCCCTCGACAGCGGCTTGATCGTCTTCGCATCCGAGCAGGTCGGCAAAACCCCGGTCAAACGCATCCAATACACCGACAATGAACAGCGGATCGATTACGCGCTGTTCAAGGGCAACGGCGCCCAGGGCGAATTCATCTTTATGGACAAGCCTTATACGCTGAATGTGTCGTTCAATTTCCCCTTCACCATCCGCGACAAGGTGGAAACCTGGAACTTCTCCAAGGGCCAGCCGCCGGCATGGGAAACACGGGTCC
>JADFNT010000253.1 GCA_022563215.1 Pseudomonadota bacterium | reverse complement strand
TGCCGTTGCCCGGCTTCGCCTCGGCTGGCTCAGGCTCGGGCTTGAGCACCCCGGCGCGGTCAACCTGGACAACATGCGCTGGCACCTGGCGGTAACGGGGCTTGCCGCGATCCTGATAGGGGTGGGGCTTTCAAGAACGCGGTTGGGCCACTCCCAAGGCTGATTAAAAGCCCCTAGAGGCCGTTTTAAGGGTGGCTACAGGCCGGTTGAGCCGTGGGCCTACCTTGTTTGTTCTCAATGCCCCACAAGCGCCCTATGAGTCTTTAAACGGGCTGGAGAAAGAACGGGCCGCCAGCGCCGACGATGTGTTCCTAGGGGGGGCAACACATCGGCACCAGCGGCCCAAGTTGGTTGGAAATCATAAGAAGCCTACACCCCAACCGCCTCACCCGGCAATAAGAAGGGCCGCCAGCGCCGGGAGCGAAGTACAACCGGCACCAGCGCGCCCGTCGAGGTTAAAACAGACCCCCGGGGGGCACCCCCCTCCCGCCACGGCGCACAGGTGCATGAACCGCCTATATATCTCGGCGTATTTTCAAAGGCCATCATGTCCGCTTTCCACCCTAAAGCAGACATAATCGGCGACAGTCAGAAATGTCCGCTTATGACCCAAAGCGGACATAGGCGTTTGGTCGAAAAAACCCTCGTTAATCGGATGGCATGACTGCATCAAATTCCTGGCTGTAGGCGAACGACACGCCATCGGCGTAGGTTACATAAGCCGGGTTGACCTTACCGCCAGCGAAAATCCGAGCCGACACCAGCGGCCAATCGCGGTCCCTATCGTCGCCGTAAAAGGTGCCTTCGATCAGGATTTCGCCATCAGGGTCAGCAATTAAAAACCGCGTTCCCGGCGCGCCGTCGTCAATCTTGACCCGCAATTGCCGCAGACCAATGGCCTCGCCGGAACTGTGTCGGATCAGTCGCCTAAGGGCATCATTTTTCGGCGGGTCATATTCAACGATCACATTCATGGATTTATCTCCTTTCGCCCGATATGGGTTCCCGTTGAAATCACGCCGTTCCTGGCTTGGTTGCCAAGATGATTGGCAATTCCCTTCTGGCGGCCGGAATTTTTCCAGCCAAGGCCCAAGCAAATTGCGAAACATTTTCCTCGTCCTCTGACGGGTCAAGGTGCCGGGCGATGAGATATGCGATTGTCCCGCCCAAGGTATCCAAGACCGCTTCGGTATCGGCCCCCGCTGCTTTCATAGCCACCACGGCATCACCCGTGTCAGCGATCAGCTTTAGGGCTATATCGCGTGTTTCTGGATCGTTCCAATATGGTCGCGGGTCTGACATTTGGAGCCTCTTAATCGTTCAGCAATTTGTTCAGTGTTTCGCGTCCACTTGCCGTCAACACCCACTCACCATCAACATCACGGACAAGGCCGCGCTTTAGTGCGTCGTGAGATACAGGCAGGGGGACATGTTGCTCCAACCGTCCTGTTTCAACGGGGGCCGTCAGAAGCCACAGGCGAATGTCGCGCGGTAAATCATCCATGTTTCAGTCTCCCCTGGTTATTGGGCATTATCTAGGGGCATTCTTCACCTTCGGATTGTTGCGATTTCGTTGTCTCGATACCTTCTGCGGCGATGCTATATTGATTAAATTGGCGGGCTCCATATACTTTGACGAATACTCATTGTTTTTATTTACCGCGTAGGAGGCAGGTGTGCTTGACGTCAGTAATGTAGATTTTACGGACCCTGAAAAGGTAAAGAAGGCCTTCCAGGATTTAATAAATGAGGCATCAAATCGAATAGATGCTGCTAATAGAAGGGCATCTCACGCGGAGAGATTAGCTGCTATAAATAAGAAAAATATAGATGAGACCCAAGCGGCGCTTGAAGACCTTGAGCAACAGTTAAAGAAGATGGGCGAAGAATAGTTAGGCATCTGTTTCTCCTGTCGCGCTAGGGGACGTTTCTAAAAAGCTTAGATTATGCTGGTTTAATGTCCGCTTTTGGCTATTAGCGGACATTTAGCCACACCCTGAATTATGTCCGCTTTACCCCCGAAAGCGGACATTTTGGGCAGGCATGAAAAAGGTCTGCTTTTGACCCAAAGCGGACATCGGCGTTTTGTCGAAAAAACCCTCGAAATCGTTCATCCCTTTACACAGACAACTTGCTTGAGCGTGTGGACAACCTCAACAAGATCGGTCTGTGCCGCCATCACGGCGTCAATGTCCTTGTAGGCTCCCGGCGTTTCGTCAATCACGCCCTCGTCCTTTCGGCACTCGACGCCCTCGGTTGCTTTGGCGTGATCTTCCAAGGAAAATTGCTTCTTGGCTTTTCCGCGTGACATGGCTCTGCCCGCGCCGTGGGAACACGAATGAAACGACTCGGCGTTGCCCTTACCGCGCACAATGTAACTTCGGACACCCATAGAACCGGGAATGATGCCAAGGTCGCCTTCGCGGGCGCGAACGGCACCCTTGCGGGTGAGCCACACATTCGCCCCGAAATGATTTTCTCTGGCGACGTAATTGTGGTGACAGTTCACCGCCATATCGGTTACGGCAAACTCTGGAAGCGTTTTACGCATGGCCCCAAGTACCGCCGCCATTATTTCCTTGCGGTTCTCAAGAGCGTAATCCTGCGCCCACTCAACAGCATCAATATAGTCCTTGAATAGTTCAGACCCCTCGACCAGATAGGCCAAGTCCTTGTCGGGAAGATTGATAAACCACCTTTCCATTTCCTTCTTTGCCGCCTGAATGAAATACGTCCCGATACGGTTGCCGCAACCGCGAGAGCCGGAGTGGAGCATCACCCAAACCTGATCGGCCTCGTCCAAGCAAACCTCGATGAAGTGGTTGCCAGTGCCGAGCGTTCCCATGTGACGGCCCGTGTTGAAGGCTTTGGCCTTGGGGTGGGTTTCGGTAATTGCCTTATAACGCGGAGCCATACGCTTCCATCGTTCTTCTGCAGACGGCGGCAATTCTCCCCATGCACCCCGGTCATTCTTTCCGCCGTTATCGGTGCGGCCATGCGGGACCGCCGCTTCAATATCGGAACGCACCGTCAAAAGGTTGTCGGGCAACTGATCGGCGCGGAGCGTGGTCTGCATAGCCATCATGCCACATCCGATATCCACGCCCACCGCCGCCGGGATAATCGCGCCTTTCGTCGGGATCACTGAACCGATAGTCGCGCCCATGCCCCAGTGAACGTCCGGCATGACAGCGATATGCTTGTGAATGAACGGCAGGGCCGCCGTGTTGATGAGTTGCTGACGGGCTACGTCTTCCAACGGTACACCTTTGATCCAAGCTTTGATTGGCTTTCCGCCTTCGTGAATAACTTCAAAGTTTTCCATAATCCCTCAAAAGATTTTTATTACATCCGATCATTCCGGTTTTGCCTTGATGTATCGGCCAGCCT
>JADFNT010000252.1 GCA_022563215.1 Pseudomonadota bacterium | reverse complement strand
AATATTAACTTCCCCTGCTTACTATTAATGTGTGAGTTGCGGAATTAGATCACTTCGCGTAGGGAGTTGGCGCACATCCTCCGCAAACAAATTCAGAGGGCGGGCTCCTTATAGGGGCGCCGCCCTCGCCTTTTTCTAGATAAAAATCCAGCGCCTCGTTTGTGATTGTGTATGTGTTTGCTATTACCACAAAAACGGATCACGAGTCCCGAAAGGCTCGTCGCAACATAGCGCGGAATTGGTGACGTATCGGTCACCGGCACCACCCCTCCCGGCGCCCGCCGTCGTATGGCCTTCCTAACCCGCGCTCAATGAGGATCGCCGCAAGGTTCTTGCCGTCCAGCACCACTTCGGCAATGACGCGCTTTCCGTACTTCCCCCATTTCGGATTGCAAAACGAAACCGAGCGGGCTTCCTTGAGTGAGAGGATAACGAAATCCCTAGCCCGGATCGCCGCCGCTTTTTCCGGCCAGCATTTACCCCTGATTTCCGGCGTATCGACACCGGCAACCCGGACCAGCATTTCAGAAAGTTCCGGGGGAAGTCCCTTGAAAGGCATGAACCTTCGAAACGATACGCCGTCTTAATGTCCTGTGTGGATGGCTCCCGCGTTGCAAGGGTTTTGTTCGGAGATGGCACGGTGGTCGGGTGCAGTCTTGTGTCCGGCCTGTGAATGCGGTGTTTTGAAACCGCTGGCCTTGATGGATTCCGCGGATCGGGTCCCATTCTGCTTAGCGGGCTATCATGCCCTGGACATTTAGCGGGTTGTCCCAATCCCCGGCCTGACCGGTTCGCCATCACTTCCCGTCGTCCTCGCATTGGTTAAAAGTATCCGTCCGCTTTACCCCACAAAGCAGACTAATTTCAGGACTGGCTTTTATGTCCGCTTATGACCCAAAGCGGACATTGCACGTTATGAGGCTGGCCTCTGTTTGATAGCGGGGATCGGAATGCGAGAGTGTAGGAAAAGAAGTGGTTTCCGTACACCCGTCGACCTTAATTAGCGTCCTGCGGTTCTGATTGCCCTTCCGGCCATTCCTTTGGCAGAAACTCCTCGACCGCCTTCACGATCGACGACCAAACGGCTTCGATGCCCGGCTCTTTGCTCTCGGGGATATCGTCTTTCGGTTCGGCCTTGACCACCGAAGTGCCGGTTTCTTTCGGCAACGGCTTAATCACGGATTCACCACCCTTTCCCCTGATCTCCAGGGAGCGCTTTTGGAGCGGCTTGGCTTCAGTGTAGCGGCCTTGGTGCTTATACAATGCCGCAATGTTGTCGAGGCTGGTGGCGATACTCGGGTGATCGGACCCGAGGGCCTTCTCCCTGATTGCCAGGGACCGCTTGTAGAGCGGCTCGGCGTCGCCGTAGCGGCCCTGGAGAACATACAACCGGGCGAGGTTGTTGAGGCTGGTGGCGACATCGGGATGGTCGCCGCCGCTGGCTTTCTCATGGATCCCGAGGGCGCGCTTCAAAAGCGGCTCGGCCTGGGCAAAGCGGCCCACCCGCCGATACAGCCGGGCGAGGTAGGCGAGGCCTATGGCGACGGCGGGATGATCCGGCCCCAAGGCCTTTTCCCAGATCGCCAAGGAGCGCTCATACAGAGGTTCGGCGTCGGCGTAGCGGCCTTGGTCATGATAGAGCGAGGCGAGGCGGTTGAGGAGGACGGCTGTTTTCCGACCATCCGGACCGAACTCTTTCTCTCCGAGTTCCAGAGCCCGCCGGGCATATGGTTCGGCCTCGGCGTAACGGCCCTGGGCGTTCAGATTCTTGTAGTTGTTGTGGGCCCCCATCAGGGCTGCCGACTGGGCGGAGAGCCCGGCCGGCCAAAGGCACAGGGCGATCAAAATTGCCAAGCCGGAAATGCGTTTCATGGCCCGCCTTTCCAAAGTCGGTTGCCAGCGCAATTAAGGGACTGTTTGGTTGGAACCCGACAACGATAACACTATCAGTCAATGGTAACCATAGAATGCGGCCTTAGGTCCGCTTTTGGCTAATAGCGGACCTTTTGAGGACTGTTGATTTATGTCCGCTTTAACCCCGAAAGCGGACATTCGGAGGGTAGTCTCAAAATGTCCGCTTATGACCCAAAGCGGACATTCCACAGGTGGATAGATCGACGCAGACAGGAAAGACGGTTCGCACTATCATATGCGTCGGAAGAAGGGGAGTTATTAGATGCTCTTGAGAATGTTGTGTCGTATGTGCCGTTGCTTCGCGGAGCCCGAGCCTTCTCCCAAGCCTGACACAAAGGAACAGGCGGAGGCCAAAAAACCCAAGGGCAAGAAGGCGTAGGAGCCAGAAACGCGCCGCCTAAAAGAAAGACGGTCCCGGCGGGGACGCCATTTCAACCGACGGAAAAAGGCCATGCCCAAAAACAAGCGCCCGAACCGGAAGCCCGGCGGCAGAAAAACCCGCAAACGGATCGCCGCCGATAAGGCCCAGAGCGACCTGGCAGAGGCCGACGGCGGTGCCCCCAAGGTGAAAGGTGCGAGGTCTTTCGTGAAAACCTACGGCTCACGGAAATCCCCGCGCTCTCCCATCAGTCCGGCCATGCAACGACGGGGCTCTGCCCGTGGCCGGTGACCAGACGCGCCGGGGATATAGGGGGCACACCATGAAACGCATCATACTCGCGGCGCTGGTCGGGGTGCTGATTAGTGGGTAGGCGTGGAGGGGCGCTTCAAAGTGCCTTTTGACCAAGTTTAGACCCTCAAGCTACCGCTTCCCCCCCATAGTTCATGTCCCGGACAAAGGCCACGGCCTCGCGCTGTTCCTTGAAATGACGAATGACGGGGCCTTTATCGACCATTTTTCCCTTGTGAGCCGTGACTTTGAAAACCCCAAAGCCATCTCTGGATGCCGTGACAGCGTAATAACTAACAGAATATGTCGGGGTCTTTTCCATGACGGTCATTTAAACATGGCCGTATGACCGCAGTGTGACTGTGATGTGTCATTTGTGTGAAACGATAGGCGGCGGTCCGTGGTGCGAATTGCCGTCTTTGTCACCATCCTTTTCGCCTTGAGCGTCCTTGCCGACCTGAATCAATGAACCTCCCACCTCCCAAACTTGGCCCCGCCTCCCCCGGCGGGGTTTTTCTTGTGCGTCGGTTTAAAGCATGGCTAGAGCGCGATCCCCGGCCAGCGGCTATCTGTGACCGGATTTCGCCAGGATTCGCCTGTACCGGGCTAATTTAGGCCCAGGAGGGGGATTTTCGGGCATCAAGGGGCGGGAGAACGAAGATTGTCAAAACCGGGAACAAAAATGTACCAATCACGAACAGGAATTGAACTCTTCCCCCAACATGTGGTAAAATCTTTGTGCATTTCGCATACGGCTGGTAGCCGGAGGTAGAAAAACGGAAACGACGAATCATGACCGAGTTTCAAAATAAGA
>JADFNT010000251.1 GCA_022563215.1 Pseudomonadota bacterium | reverse complement strand
GCCCGGCTGGCGGCAAGGTATTCAGGCCCCGACAGGGATTTAAGTTTTTCGATCTCGGCCGCCGGGATGGCCTCGTTTCGGCCCTCGCCGCCCGATGCGACGATGGCGACCAGCCGGCCCTCGGCATCGACCAGGGCGCCGCCCGAATTGCCGGGCTGGCTGAAGGCGTCGTGGTGAAGCCGGGCCAGGGGCTTGCCGGGGGCGGGGGGCAGCAGCATGCGGCCCGGCGGATAGACCCGGATCGCCCCGCGCCCGACGTCGGCGCCGATGGTGTACAGGTCGGTCCCGGCGGCGGCCTCGGCGGTGGCCCAATCCCCGGGGGCTTCGAGGTCCGGCGCCCGGAGCAGGATCAAATCGCCGCCATAAACGCTCGGCACCACGTCGGCCAGTACTTGGCCGCCTTCCGGCAGGAATACCTGGGCGCGCTGGTTGTCGGCGACGACGTGGCGGTTGGTGACCAGCAACCCCGTTTCGATCAGCACCGCGCTGGCGGTCGGATCGAACGAGGCGATGGCAAATACCCGCTCGGCCGCCGCGCAGACCGCGTCCGGGGCCTTGCACCGGGCCTGGGCTTCCGACTGTGCTTCCGCCGTTGCGGCCCAGGACACCAGCAACAGGGCGGCGAACAACAGTGTCCGGACGGGGCTGAAAACGCGCATGGCCTATAAGACCTCGAAATCCCGAAGCGTCGCAAGAACGCCGAAGACGCTGATGGCGGTAACCATGCCCGGCAGCATGTTGCGCTTGAAGGCGGCGAAAATCAGGAACCCGGCCGCCAACGCGACCAGGCGGTCGATCAGCGGCGTTTCGGCGAGGATTCCCACCGGCAGCAGGATGATCCTGGAAATCAAGCCGGCCAGCATCCCGTAGGCGAGGCACGAAAACCACTGAAACCAAGCGCCGCCGGGATCGATGCGGGCGGCGATGGTGGCGCCTGCGAAGCGCCAGACATATGTGGCGAGGCTGACCAGCCCCAACAACCCCCAAAGCCCCCATGTTCCCCAGATGACGCCGCTATCCATGGCCGCCGCCCATGCGTCGATCGATGAAGAAAGCGGCCGTCCCCGCGGTCACGCCACAGAACGGCAGGCCCCAATCGGGCGAGATCAGGTGGAACAAGGGCCCCAGGGCGGCGCCGAAAAACAGCGCCAGCAGGCAGTTGCGCTGCCGCACACTGGCGAACAGGAAGGTGAAATACATGATGTTGAGGAAAATCAGGCTGACGGTGATGTAAAAGGGAAACGTGCCCGCCAGGTAATAGCCCAGCCCCGTCCCCAGGACCCCCGCCGTCATGCAGGTGATCGACAGGCCGATGAAATAGGGTGCCCGGTGCTGTTCGGGCATTTCCGGCGCGAAGCGAAGGGTCACCGCCCAGGTGTTGACCGACATCATCGCCGCAAACAGATAACGCCACCGCCAGGCTGCCCTGTCGGCCCGGAACAGCGGCAGCATCGATATGGACATCGGCAGGAAACGCATGTTGGCCATGGAGGACGCGACGACGATGGCGAGCACCGGCGCGCCGACGGCGAACAACTCGACGAAGGCGATCTGCCCCGGCAGGCCCCAGACGGTGACGGTCGAGACCACGGCGACGCCGAAGCTCACTCCGCTGTCCCGTGCCAACGAGCCGAACCCCATCATCGCCAACGAGACGAACCAGACCGGCATCCGAAAGGCGGCGGCGATACCGCCCCTGAAGGCTCGGCGCCGGGCGTCAATAGTCCCGGCGGTCTCCGTCGAGTCGCCAGGGGGGAATGGCGGTTGGGCGGAAATAACGCGTCCTTTTCAGTTGCTTGCGGCGGCGTTACTTTATGTCGGCGAAGGGGGCAGGAAAAGGTCATAGCCGTGAATGCGGACGAAAACCCGAAAAGGGGCGACATCACCCTGGTCACCGGCGTCATCGGCGCCGACACCCATATCGTCGGCAACCGTATCCTTTCCTTAGGGCTCGAAGAGGCCGGCTTCAAGGTGGTCACCCTGGGCGCGTTGACCCCGGCCGATGAATTCGTCAAGGCGGCTCTTGAGACGGCGGCCGACGGGATCATGGTGTCGTCGCTTTACGGCCAGGGGGAGCTCGACTGCCGGGGCTTCCGCGACCTCTGCATCGAGGCCGGCCTGGAAGGGATCCTGCTTTACATCGGCGGCAACCTGGTGGTCGGCAAGCAGAACTGGGACTCGGTGGAAAAACGCTACAAGGACATGGGCTTCGACCGCGCCTTCCCCAACGGCACCCGGGTCGAGGAAGTGGTCGAAACCCTGGACGAGGACTTCGCCGCCCGCAAGAAGGCCAAGACATGACCACGGCCCTGCTGATCGACTTCGGCTCAACATTCACCAAACTCCGCGCCATCGACCTGGAAAAAGCCGAAATCATCGGCACCGGGCAGGGCCCGTCGACGGTGGCGGCCGACATCACCGAGGGGCTGACCGAGGCGCTGGGCGATCTGGAAGATCGGATCGGCCGGTTGCCGGACTTCAAGCACCGGCTCGCGTGCTCGAGCGCCGCCGGGGGGCTCGGCATGGTCACCGTCGGCCTGGTCAAGGAACTGACCGCCGAAGCCGCCAGGCAGGCCGCCTTGGGCGCCGGGGCCAGGCTGACGGGGGCCTTTTCCCATGGCTTGACCCAAGGCGATATCGCCGAGGTCGAGTCCCTGGCTCCCGATATCATCCTGCTGGCCGGCGGCACCGACGGCGGCAATTCGGACGTCATCCTGGAAAACGCCCAAAAGCTGGCGGCCGCCTCCGTCACCTGCCCGGTCGTCGTCGCTGGCAATCGCGAGGCGGCGGATGAGGCGGCGGGCTTGCTGAAGGCCGTCGGCAAGCCGGTCACGGTCACCGAAAACGTGATGCCCGAATTCGGCACCCTCAACGTCGAGCCCGCCCGCGACGCCATCCGCCAGGTCTTCATCGAGCGCATCGTCCACGCCAAGGGCATCGACCGGGCGGCGCAAATGCTCGACGCCGTGCTGATGCCGACCCCGGCGGCGGTGCTCGAAGGGGCCCGGCTGCTGTCCGAGGGCCTGGACAACACCCCCGGCCTGGGGCCGTTGGTGGTCATCGACGTCGGCGGCGCCACCACCGACGTCCATTCGGTGGCCACGGGCGAGCCGACGGCCGAAGGGGTGATCCCCCACGGCCTGCCGGAACCGCACCTGAAACGCACGGTGGAAGGGGATCTCGGCATGCGGATCAACGCCCCGGCCATCGCCGAAGCGGCGGGACTGGACACCTTGGCCACCGCCGCCGGGCTGGATGCGGACGGCGCCCGGAAAATCCTCAATGAAATAACCGCCGCCGTCGACAGCCTGCCGGAAACGGCGGCGCAAAAACGCTTCGATCAGGCCCTGGCCGAGGCCGCGGTCGCCGTCGCCGTCGCCCGCCACGCCGGCACGGTCA
>JADFNT010000250.1 GCA_022563215.1 Pseudomonadota bacterium | reverse complement strand
CTGCCCGATATTGAAAACCGGAGTGCAAAAACACCGCCATGCTTGTTCAATTTCCCAAGGCTTCCGACGTCAAACCGTCCGAGATCACGTCCAAGGCGTTTTACCTGGACCGCCGGCGTTTCCTGAAGACGGCCGCCGTGGCCGGCGCCGGGGCGGCGTTCGGGGCCATCGCGGCGCCGGTTTTCGCCGCCAAGGGGAACCCCAGGGTCAAACTTTCCGGGGTTCGGAAAAGCAAATGGACCCAGGAAGCCCTGGGCGAGGAGCTGACCGATTACGGCCCGGTGACCAACTACAATAACTTCTACGAATTCGGCACCGGCAAGACCGACCCGGCGGAATATTCCCAGCACTTCAAGACCAAGCCGTGGAGCCTGACCATCGACGGCGCCGTCGAAAAACCGGGGGTCTATGACCTGGAGGACTTCCTCAAACCGCACCAGTTGCAGGAGCGCGTCTACCGGATGCGTTGCGTCGAAGCCTGGTCGATGGTCATTCCCTGGGTCGGCATTCCCTTGGGCGATATCATCAACCGGGTCGGGATCAAATCGGACGCCAAGTTCGTTGCCTTCGAGACGCTGCTGGACCCCAAACAGATGCGGGGACAAAGACGCCCGGTCCTGAAATGGCCCTACAAGGAAGGGCTTCGCATTGACGAGGCCATGAACCCGCTGACCATCATGGCGGTGGGTCTTTACGGCGAGGTGATGCCGAACCAGAACGGCGCGCCGTTTCGTCTTGTGGTGCCGTGGAAATACGGTTTCAAGAGCATCAAGTCGATCGTCCGGATGACCTTCCGGCCCGATATGCCGCCGACGGCTTGGAATGTGTCGTCGCCCCGCGAATACGGTTTCTATTCCAACGTCAATCCGACCAAAAACCACCCGCGCTGGAGCCAAGCCAAGGAACGGCGCATCGGCGATTTCTTTAAGCGCCCGACCCTGATGTTCAACGGCTACGAAGAAGAAGTCGCCGGCATGTACGCGGGCATGGACCTCATGAAACTTTACTAACCCGAACCCGGCCGGATCATCTATAAGCCCCCGATGACCCGAGAAACCGCCATACGCTGGGTTGCCAAGCCGCTGGTTTTCGCCTCGGCGCTGATTCCGCTGGCGTGGGTCGCCTGGACCGCCATCTCGTCCGGCCTCGGCCCGACCGGGCCGCTGGGCGCCAACCCCATCGAATACATCAACCGTTTCCTCGGCGACTGGGCGATCCGGTTTTTGCTGCTGGCGCTGGCGGTGACGCCCGTGCGCGGGATCACCGGGTGGACCCCCTTGATGCGCTTTCGCCGCATGATCGGGCTTTTTGCGTTCTTTTACGCGTCCATGCATCTGTCCAGCTACATCGTGCTCGATCAGTTCTTCGACTGGACGGAAATCTGGAAGGACATCGTCAAGCGCAACTACATCACCGTCGGCATGGTAAATTTCGTTTTGCTGGCGTCGCTGGCGGCGACGTCGACCAAGGGCATGATCAAGCGCCTGGGGGCCAAACGCTGGACCATGCTGCACAAGCTCATCTACGTGATCGGGATCGCGGCGTGTCTGCATTTTTACATGATGCGCAAGGGGGTGCAGTTGGAACCGATCATCTATGCCGGCGTCTGCGCCGTCTTGTTGGGATACCGGGTCATCGCCCATTTGAAAAAGAAGGCCCGGGCCGGCAGAGCGGAAAACCCGGACCGGGCAGGCGCTGGCACCGTTCACCGCTAGTGGGCCTCGTCCCAATTGTCGCCGAAGCCGGTATCGACGACCAGCGGCACGTCCAGGCGCGCGGCCCCCGACATCACGCGGCTCACCAGTTCGGCCGTCGCGTCGAGTTCCTTCTTCGGCACCTCGAAGATCAGCTCGTCATGGACCTGCAACAGCATCCGGGCATTGAGCTTGGCCTCCGCCAAGGCATCCGGCAGCCGGATCATGGCGCGCTTGATGATGTCCGCCGCGCCCCCTTGGATCGGGGCGTTGATGGCGGCGCGCTCCGCCAGACCGCGCACATTGGGGTTTTTCTCGTTGATGGAGCGGATATGGCACTTGCGCCCGAACAGCGTCTCGACGAAGCCCTTTTCGCGGGCCTGTTCCTTGGTCCGGTCCATGTAATCGCGGATGCCGGGGTATTTCTCGAAATAGGCGTCGATGTATTCGGCGGCTTCGGAATTGCCGATGCCCAATTGGCGCGCCAGGCCGAAGGCCGAGATGCCGTAGATGATGCCGAAATTGATGGCTTTCGCCTTGCGCCGCACCATCGGGTCCATGTCGTCCATGGGTACGCCGAAGACCTGGGCTGCGGTCAAGGCGTGGATGTCCTGGCCGTCGTGGAAGGCTTCCTTCAGCGCATCGATGCCGGCGACGTGGGCCAGGAGTCTCAGTTCGATCTGTGAGTAATCGGCGCTCAGCAGCATCATCCCCTTGTCGGCGACGAAGGCGCGGCGGATCTTGCGGCCTTCCTCGGTGCGGATGGGGATGTTCTGGAGGTTCGGATTGCTCGACGCCAACCGGCCGGTGGAAACGCCGGCCTGGGAATAGGACGTATGGACCCGCCCGGTGGCCGGATTGATCTGTTCCATCAGGGCGTCCGAATAGGTGCTTTTCAGCTTCGCCAACTGCCGCCAGTCCAGCACCCGGGCCGGCAGGTCATGACCGTGGTCGATCAGCACCTCCAGCACATCGGCGCCGGTGCCGTAGGCCCCGGTCTTGCCCTTCTTGCCGCCGGGCAGGCCCAGTTCGTCGAACAGCACCTCGCCCAACTGCTTCGGCGAGCCGATGTTGAACTCGTGGCCAGCCAGTCGGTGAATTTCTTCCTCCAGGTCGCCGAGCCGCTTGCCGAAATCATCCGATAGGCGTTTCAGCTCCTTGCCGTCGACGCGGATGCCCAGCCGTTCCATGTCTTTCAGGATGGGCACCAGGGGGCGTTCCAGGGTCTCATAGACGGTGACCATGCTTTCCTCCACCAGGCGGGGCTTGAGAACCCGGTGCAGGCGGACGGTGACGTCGGCGTCCTCGGCGGCGTAATTCAGCGCCTTGTCCAGCGCCACCAGGTCGAAGGTCACACGCGCCTTGCCGGTGCCGGTGACGTCGGAATATTTGATCGTGTCCAAGTCGAGGAAAATGCTGGCCAGTTCGTCCATGCCGTGGCCGTGCAGCCCGCCGTCGAGCACGTAGGACAGCAGCATGGTGTCGTCGATGGGCGAAACCTCGATGTCGTGGCGGGCCAGCACCTTCATGTCGTATTTGATGTTTTGGCCGATCTTCAACACCGAGGGATCCTCCAACAGCGGCTTCAAAAGCTTGATCGCCTTTTTCATCGGCATCTGGTCCGGCACCTCGCCACCACTTTCGCCGGCGCCGGCGCCGGAACCATCACCGTCCAGGTCGAGCGCCCCTTGCGCCGCCGGTTGTTT
>JADFNT010000249.1 GCA_022563215.1 Pseudomonadota bacterium | reverse complement strand
TCCGGCGCCTTTTCGGGGGCCCCCTTTGTCAGTGACACCATCAACATAAAGGGCAACCCCCATGGCTTACAAAAACATCACCGCGAAAAAGAAAAACGCCGTCGGCGTCATTACGCTCAACCGGCCCGATGCCTTGAACGCCCTTTGCGAGGACCTGATCGACGAGCTGGCCCAGGCCCTGGACGATTTCGAAACCGATCCCAGGATCGGCTGTATCCTTCTCACCGGCTCCGAAAAGGCTTTCGCCGCCGGCGCCGATATCAAGGAGATGCAGTCCAAGAGTTACATGGACGCCTATCTTGAGGACTTCATCACCCGCAACTGGGAGCGCCTGACCCGGTGCCGGAAACCGGTGATCGCCGCCGTTTCGGGCTATGCGCTCGGCGGCGGGTGCGAGCTGGCGATGATGTGCGATTTCATCATCGCCGCCGACACCGCCAAGTTCGGCCAGCCCGAGATCACCTTGGGCGTGATGCCCGGCGCCGGCGGCACCCAGCGCCTGACAAGGTTCGTCGGCAAGTCGAAGGCGATGGAGATGTGCCTGACCGGACGCATGATGGACGCCGACGAGGCCGAGCGGTCCGGCCTGGTGAGCCGCGTCGTCCCGGCGGCGGAGCTGATGGACGAAGCGATGAAAACGGCGGAAAAGATCGCCGGCATGTCACGGCCGGCGGCGATGATGGTCAAGGAATCGATCAACCGGGCCTATGAGACGACCCTGGCCGAAGGGGTGCGCTTCGAAAGGCGGCTTTTCCATTCCGCCTTCGCCACCGAGGACCAGAAGGAAGGCATGCAAGCCTTCACCGAAAAACGCAAACCCGATTGGAAGAACCGCTAACGCTTGCGGGCCAGGGTCAGGCCGTCGCCGATAGGCACCAGGCTGAGGCTGATCCGGGGGTCGTCCGCGAGCGCCAGGTTGAAGGCGCGGATGGCTTCGGTATCGTCGTCATTACGGGCCGGATCGGCGACGGCGCCCGACCACAACACGTTGTCGACGAGGATCAACCCGCCGGTGCGGGTCAGGTCGAGGGCGCGCTGGAAATAACCCTGGTAATTGACCTTGTCGGCGTCGATGAAGGCGAAATCGAAGGCGCCGCCCTCGCCGTCGGCGATCAGGGCATCCAAGGTCTCCAGGGCCGGGCCGAGGCGAAGGTCTATTTTCCCGGCAACCCCCGCCTCAAGCCAATAAGGCTTGGCCAGGGAGGTGAATTCCTCGGAGATGTCGCAGGCAATAATCTGGCCGTCCTCGGGCAGCGCCAGGGCCACCGAAAGCGCCGAATAGCCGGTAAAGGTGCCGACTTCCAGGCACTTGCGCGCCCCGGTCAATTCCACCAACAGGGCCATGAACTGCCCCTGTTCGGGGGATATCTGCATGTTGTGCTGGGGCATCTTCGCGGTTTCTTCGCGCAGCCGGCTGAGCACGTCGGGTTCCCGGAGCGACACCGAAAGCATGTATTCGTACAAGGCGTCGTTAAGGACAATGGTACGGTTCGACATGGGCTTTTCCTTGCCGGTTCTTAGGCCACGCGTTCGACGGTGATCGGATCGCCGTCCTTGACGACCATCAACCCGCGCACGTCCTCGACCGCCCGCCCCCAGATATTGCAAGGCGACGCCAGGCGGATCTCCTCGCCTTGGGAAACCGGTGTCGGACCGAAGCCGATGGCGATGGCGTTGCCGGCCAGCCAGAAGGCGAGCTCGCCGGCCTCGACCACGTCCCGCGCGTCGGCTTCGTTTTCCGACCTCACGGGGGTGTCGAAATAGACCTCTTCGCCCCAGGTGCGGGCGGTCGACGAAAAGGGCAGGTTCTCATAGATGGCGTCGGCCGTCGGGGTATCGAACAACTCGGCGGTGATTTCCACTCCGCCGATGGTCATCTTCAGCTTTCTCATTTTGGTCCTCACTGCATGGTATCGAGGGGGTCGCTTTCCTCATCTTCCGGCGGCGGCGCGGCGCCGGCCTGATGATGGATGATCTTCCACTGCCCGTCCTCGATCACAAAAAGGTTGGTGGCGACCAGGAAACCCTGGTCCAGCACCTCATGGCAGATGACACAGGCGAAATCACCGAACACCCGCACCGTCGGGTTCTTGCAGGTGATGTGGGTGGCCGTCGGGCTGGTCAGGATCGCCTCCCAGCTTTCCATGACCTCGTCGCGGTCCGACAGCGGGTCCCAACCGGGATGGACGCAGGTGACCGGCGTTTCCCGGGCCCAGATGGCGTCCATGGCGTCCACGTCCCGGTTGCAGAAGGCCAGGTAAAAGGCATCGTTGGCAAAAAGCACGGCGGCGTGTTCGGGCATGTCTGGAAACCAAATGGCTAAAAAAACAGTGTAACGCCGCCGCCGCCCCGAAGGCCAACATCCTTATGCTTAACCCCGGTGCGGTCTCCGGGAAAAGGGTCGAATTAAGGGCAAGGGGTTGATCCTAAATGAAGAAAACGGCGAAATGACATGACAGGGCAAGCCAGGGGGCGATAATCGGCAACGCAGGCAATTTAGAGGGACGGTCAGGATATAGGGACGACCAGGATGGTTGGCGATCCGACAACTCCGGACGGCGCCCTGGCGCTGGATATCAAGCAAACCCTGACCGACAGGGCCGGCCCGGAAGTGTCGGCCGTCACCCTCGGCAACGTGCCCCCGGGGGCCGTGCTTTCCGCCGGCGCCGACAACGGCGACGGCACCTGGTCCTTGGCCTTGGCCGACCTGGAGGGCCTGGCCATAACGCCGCCGCCGGGATGGACCGGCGAAATCAACTTGGTCGTCAGCGCGCTCTCGAAATCCACCGATGGGGCGACCCCCACCACCACGGCTTTCGGAATTTCCGTGACGCCCGCGGGCGCCGAAGCCCCGCCGCCACCCTTTCCCGACCAGGCCCCCGATCAGGCCCCGGAACCGTCCCCGGCTCCGGCACCGGAACGCACCCCCACGGCGGTCCCCGAGCCGGAAGCGGAAGCCCCGCCGCCGCCCCCGGAACCGCCCCCGGCCCCGGAACCCGGCAGTGAGACCCCGATCATTGGGCTCGAAATCGATACCGGCCTCGGGGACGAAGAAACCGCCGAAGACGTTTTCGTCGTCATCAGCGGCGTACCGGCGGGCGCCGCCTTGTCGGCGGGGTCCGAAAGCGGCGACGGTATCTGGACCCTGACGGCGGCCGACCTTCCCGGGCTCGGCCTTCGCCCGCCCGCCGATGGCGACGGCGATTTCATCCTCGGCATTGCCGTCACCCGGGCCGGCGAGGTGATCACCTCGGGAAGCCTGGTGGTGACCGTGGACGGCTCCCTTCCGGCAACGCCGGACATCCCACCCGATACCGAGCCCGCCCCCGAAACCGTCCCCGGCCCCCCCGGCCCACCGCCGGTCGCCTATTGGAAGCTCGATGGAAAGGCCCCCGGCCGG
>JADFNT010000248.1 GCA_022563215.1 Pseudomonadota bacterium | reverse complement strand
GATGCCGTGATCGACGGCCTTGGGCGCGTCGTCCCGGCGGATCAGAGGCACCGTCAGCCGGTGGGAATGGGTCACGTAGTCGAAGCCGAAGCGGCCCTTGACGCAGAGCCGGTTCAGGTTGGAAGGCCCGGCCCGGCCCTTGACGGCGGCTATTTCGCCCGCGCTGATCTGGTAGGTCATCTGGCAGCCGACGCCGCAATAGGGGCAGACGCTGTGCACCTCGTCCAGGTCATCGGTCAGGCCGACGCCCCGATCGTCGAGCAGAGTAGTTTCCATGAGGGCGCCGGTGGGGCAGGCCTGCACGCATTCGCCGCAGGCGACGCAGGTGCTGTCGCCCATGGGGTCGTCGAAATCGAAGACGATCTTGGATTCCGCGCCGCGCCCGGCCATGCCGATGACGTCGTTGACCTGGACCTCGCGGCAGGCGCGGACGCAAAGGGTGCAATGGATGCAGGCGTCCAGGTTGACCGTCATGGCGGGATGGCTGGCGTCCGTCACCGGGGCGGCGCGGGCCGGGAAGCGGCTTTCCATGACGCCCATCTTCCCGGCCCAGTGCCAGAACAGGGAACCCGGTTCGTGCGCCGCGTCGGGCGGCGGCTGGTCGGCGAGCAGCATTTCGAACACCATGTCGCGGGCCGATTTGGCGCGTTCGGACGCGGTCAGGACGGTCATGCCTTCGGTGGGCATGCGGATGCAGCTTGCCGCCAGCACCCGTTCGCCCTCGATTTCGACCATGCAGGCGCGGCAGTTGCCATCAGCCCGGTAGCCGGGCTCAGGCGAATAACAAAGATGCGGAATCTCCACCCCCTGGCGCTTGGCCACCTGCCAGATGGTCTCGTCGGGGGCCGCCTCGACTTCGCTGCCGTTCAGGGTAAATTTGATTTTATCGCTCATGTCGGTATCCAGGGTTTGGCGTTACTTACAGATAATATCGTCGGTGAAATGCGCCAACACCATTTTTAGCGGGTTCGCCGCCGCTTGGCCGAGCCCGCAGATCGATGCGTCGGTCATCGCCTGGCTGAGTTCGTTGAGCAGCTTTTCGTCCCATTCGGCCTCGGACATCAGTTTCACCGCCTTTTCGCAGCCGACCCGGCACGGCGTGCATTGGCCGCAGCTTTCGTCCTCGAAGAACCGCATCAGGTTAAGGGCCGCGTCCCTGGCGCTGTCCTTGTCCGACAGGATGATAATTGCCGCCGAGCCGATGAAGCAGCCGAACTCCTCGAGGGTTCCGAAATCGAGCGGGATGTCGCCCATGGATGCCGGCAGGATGCCGCCCGACGCGCCCCCCGGAAGATAACCCTTGAATTCGTGGCCATCGGCCATGCCGCCGCAGAATTCGTCGATCAGCTCCTTGATCGTGATTCCGGCTGGGGCCAGCTTGACCCCCGGTTCCTTGACCCGTCCGGAAACCGAGAAACTGCGCGGGCACGACCGCCCGTTGCGGCCTTGGCCGGAAAACCATTCCGGTCCCCGTTCGACGATGTCGCGAATCCAATAAAGCGTCTCGACGTTCTGGACCAGCGTCGGTCGCCCGAACACCCCGACCTCGGCCACATAGGGCGGTCGGTGGCGGGGCAGGCCGCGCTTGCCCTCGATGCTTTCGATCATCGCCGATTCCTCGCCGCAGATGTAGGCCCCGGCGCCGCGGCGCAGGTGGATGGCGGTGGCCTTGTTCAACCCCGCCGCCTCGACCTTGGTGATTTCTTCCAACAGCATTTCCCTTAAACCCGGGTATTCGTCGCGCAGGTAGATGTAAACGTCGGTCGCTTCGACTACCCAGGCGGCGACCAACATGCCTTCCAGAAACCGGTGCGGGTCCGTTTCCATGTAGAAACGGTCCTTGAAGGTGCCGGGTTCGCCTTCGTCGGCGTTGACCGCCATCAGCCGCGGGGCGGCATAACCACGGACGATTTTCCATTTCTGTCCGGCCGGGAAGCCGGCCCCGCCGAGGCCGCGCAGGCCGGATTCGCTCATCAACTCGATCAAGTCATCGGCGGAACGCTTTTCCGCCAGGCAGTCCTTCAGCAATTCATAGCCGCCGTCGGTCCCATAGGCGTCGAAATCCGTATAGGCCGGGTTGACCGGATGGGTATGGCCGCCGTCGGCCGCCTCGGCGACCGTAACCACCGTCGCCCCGGTGACGTGGTAGTGGCCGACCTCGGCCACCGGCGCCGTTTCGCAGCGGCCCATGCAAGGGGCGCGGACGACCCGGACCTTGCTACCCATCTTCTTTCGCAGGCCGTCCAAAAGATCCCGCGCCCCCATCATCTCGCAGGTCAGGCTGTCGCAGACGCGGATAGTCAATGCCGGCGGCGGGGTCTCGCCCTCGATGACGACGTCGAAGTGGGCGTAGAAGGTGGCGACCTCGTAGACCTCGGTCATCGCCAGTTTCATTTCCTCGGCCAGGGCGGCCAGGTGGCGGGCCGAAAGGTGGCCGTAACGGTCCTGGATCAGGTGCAGGTGCTCGATCAACAGGTCGCGCCGGCGGGGAAGATCGCCCAAAAGCCCCCGCACCTCGTCCAGGGCTAGCGGATCGACCTGGCGGCCCTTGGGGAAAAACGGCGAACGCTTGGAACTGCCGCGGATAATGCTGGCGTCTTTCGCAGACATCGGGACCGTGGACTCCTGGGCCTGCCAAGGCCGTTCTTGAATTTTTTTTCAGGGCTTTGCCCAATGGAAGACGGGCCAATGGCCCGCTTGGCCGCCCTTGTTGGCAGGAAGTCGCCCGTCTGGAATTATGTATACCACTACCCCCAGGTCGCCGAAAGCAAGGAATAGGAAGTCCGGCCGCATTTCGCTATCTTAAGCTCTTTCCCGGTTGCCGCCGGGAACTAGTGGAAAGGGCAGGGACATGCAGGTGGATCTCCGGGTGGCGCAGCTTCTTTCGTCAAGGCTCTGTCACGACCTTGTCGGGCCGATCGGCGCCGTAAACGCCGGGCTGGAGCTTCTTCGGGAAGGATTCGACGACGACGAAAAGGCCTTGGGCCTGGTCGCCGACAGCGCCGGCGAGGCGATTATGATGCGCGCCATTACCCGAACAGCTCCATTTCGATTTCGCTCTCGGCGGCGTCCTCCGCCAGGCCGATGACCCGGAACCGCTTGCCGGCGGCGAGCCCGAACCGGCCGTGGCTGATCTCCACCGTGTCGTTCAGGTCGATGGCGAAAGGCTGGGTCCGTACCCGCACCCGGTAGATGTCGCGGTCGGCACCGAACAGGGCCACCTGGCGCACCGCCTCGGCTTCCGCGTCCGCCTTGACCTGCAACGCAGAGTCGAGCGGGTCTGGATCGCGGGCCAGCAGATGCGTGGTCTGCACCGTCGCGTCCTCGGCCGCGGCAATGCGGAACTCCTGTTCCAGAAAGGCCCGTCGAGCCGCCGTGACCGAAGCAACCACCGCATCGCCGGCCTGCAAT
>JADFNT010000247.1 GCA_022563215.1 Pseudomonadota bacterium | reverse complement strand
CGGGCGTCCGCTTGAGGTCGTTGGCCTCGGTCAGAATCCGCGCCCCCAAGCGCTTGAGATAGCCGCTTGAGTCGGTTTTATCCGGTGAATTCGCATCAGCCATGAAACGGCATCAACCCCCTGGGATTGAACGGACGGGCGGACCGGTACGTCCGCACCATAGCGTTATCTAAAGGTATTGCCTAAACCCCCGGCCTTCAATCCCCATATGGCCTTACGAGACCTCGATCACCATGCCGTCGTAGGCGGCTTCGACGCCGTCGGGCAGGCGTTCCGATAATTCGGCGTAGTCGACGCTCGGGCCCAGATGGGTAAGCACGGCGCGCTCCGGCTTGACCCGCCCGATCCATTCCAGCGCCTTGTCCACATGGGCGTGGGTGGTATGGGGGGTCAATGAAAAAGTGCCGATAATCCACACCGTCACGCCTTCCAGGGCCTCGAAGGATTCTTCGGGCAGGTCCAGCAAGTCGGTGGAAAAGCCGATGGGGCCGAACCGGTAGCCCAGGGTGCGGGAATAGCCGTGGTCCTGATCGAAGGTCTGGATTTCCATGTCGCCGACGGCGATCCGGTCGCCGGCCGCGATCTCGTGCATGTTGAGGACCGGCTTGTAATAGATGACGGCTTCCGGGTGCAGCGGCGTCGTCGTGTATTCGAACCGCTTTTTGATGTCGTCGAGGGTGGCGGCGTCGCCGTAGACGTCCAGGGGCGCGTCCATCGCCTTGTTGATGCCCCGAAGGTCATCGATGCCGTGCAGGTGGTCGGCGTGTCCGTGGGTGTACAACACCGCGTCCAGGTGGCGTGTGCCGGTATTCAAAAGCTGCTGGCGCAGATCCGGCGAGGTGTCCACCAACACCGTCGTGGTCCCGTTTTCGACCAGGATCGACGGCCTGAGACGCCGGTTTCTGGGGTTTTCGGGATCGCATGCCCCCCACCCCTCGGCGACGGTGGGAACGCCGCTCGACGGCCCGCAGCCCAGGATCGTCGCCTTCATGCTTCGGCTCCGGCCCCGGCTCCGGCTCGCGCCTTCGAAAACAGACGAAAGAAGTTTTCCGTCGTCGCCTGGGTGAAGTCCGCCAACGCCATGCCCTTGATCTCGGCGACTTGAGCGGCGGTGAAGGCGGTAAAGGCGGGCTCGTTCCGCTTGCCCCGCTTCGGCACCGGCGCCAGATAGGGCGAATCGGTTTCGACCAAAATTCGGTCCACGGGGACGGCACCGGCGATCCGGCGCAGGTCATCGGCCTTCTTGAAGGTGACGATGCCTGAAAAGGAGATCGAAAAACCGATCCCTAGCACCCTGTCGGCCAATTCCCGGCCGCCGCCGAAGCAATGGATGAGGCCCGGGAAGGCGCCTTTTTCATGTTCGTCGTTGAGGATCCGGGCCATGTCGGCGTCGGAATCGCGGTTATGGACGACCAGCGGCAGTCCGGTTTCGCGGGCCGCCTGGATATGGGCGCGGAAGGACCGTTCCTGGACGTCCCGGGGGCTGTTGTCGTAGTGGAAATCGAGGCCGGTTTCGCCGAAGCCCACCACCTTCGGATGCTCGGCCAGGCGGATCAGGTGTTCCGCCGTCACTTCCGGCTCGTCCTCGGCGTTGTGGGGATGGACGCCGACGGTGCAGAAGACGTTGTCGTATTTTTCGGCGATCGCCCGAACGGCGTCAAACTTGGTGACCCGGGTGCAGATGGTCAGCATGTGGCCGATGCCGGCGTCCCGGGCGCGGGAGACGACGTCGTCCAACTCGCCGTCGAAATCGGGGAAGTCCAGATGGCAGTGGCTGTCGACGAGCATTATTCCCCCTCCTCCGTCTTTTCGCCGTTTTCATAGCGCGGGAAAACGCCTTCCGGCTTCGGCAGTTCCGTGCCCGCCTTCAGCGCATGATCGGGGCCGAGGCAGGCAAAGGCGCGGGCGTCTTCGGGCACCGCCAACTGGTCCAGCAGGCGGGCCGAGGCATCGGGCATGAACGGCTGGGTCAGGATCGCCAGGTGACGGATGGTTTCCGCCAGCACGTAAAGCACGGTTCCCATGCGTGCCGGGTCTTCCTTGGCCAGTTTCCACGGCGCCTGGGCGTCCACATACCCATTTGCGGCGCGGATCATCGCCCAGACGGCTTCCAGCCCCTCGTGGAAGGCCTGTACCTCCATGGCGTCCCGGACCTGGCCGATCAGCCCGTGCGCAGACCCCAGGAACCCTTCGTCGTCGCCGGTCATCTCCCCCGGTTCCGGCACCTTGGCCTGGCAGTTCTTGTTGATCATTGACAGAACCCGTTGCGCCAAGTTGCCGTAATCGTTGGCCAGCTCGCCGTTCATGCGGTTGACCATGGCCTGATGATTGAAGTCGCCGTCGTTGCCGAACGGCACCTCGCGGAGCAGGAAATAGCGCACCTGATCGAGGCCGTATTTTTCCACCAGTTCGACCGGGTCGATGACGTTGCCGAGCGATTTCGATATCTTCTGGCCCTCGTTGGTCCACCAGCCGTGGGCGAAGACGCGCCGGGGCGGCTCCAGCCCCGCGCCCATCAGGAACGCCGGCCAATAGACGGCGTGGAAGCGCAGGATGTCCTTGCCGACCATGTGCAGGTCGGCCGGCCAATAGGTCTGGAAGGACTCGCTCTCGGTCTCCGGGTAGCCGACCGCGGTGATGTAGTTGGTCAGCGCGTCCAGCCAGACGTATATGATGTGGTCCGGATCGTCCGGCACCGGCACGCCCCACTTGAAGGTGGTGCGGCTGACCGAGAGGTCCCGGAGCCCGCCCTTGACGAAGGAGATCACCTCGTTGCGCCGGCTCTCGGGCAGGATGAAGTCCGGGTTCGCCTGGTAAAAGGCCAACAGCCGGTCCTGCCAAGCCGACAGCTTGAAGAAGTAGGACGGCTCCTCGACCCACTCGACCTCGGCGCCGGAGGGCGCGACCTTCTTGCCGTCGGGCCCGTCTTGGAGTTCGTTCTCGCCGTAGAAGGCCTCGTCGCGCACCGCGTACCAGCCGGCGTAGCTGCCGAGGTAGATCTCCCCCGCCGCCACCAGCTTGCGCCAGATCGCCTGGCAGGAGCGGATGTGGCGCGCTTCCGTGGTGCGGATGAAGTCGTCGTTGGAGAAGTTCCATGCGTCGGTCAGGTCGCGGAAGTTCTGCGACACCCTGTCGGTGAAGGCCTGCGGATCCATGCCCGCCGCCCGCGCCGAGTTCGCGACCTTCTGGCCGTGCTCGTCGGTACCGGTCAGGAACCTCACGTCGTGGCCGTCCAGGCGCATGAAACGCGCCAGTGCGTCGCAGGCCAGCGTCGTATAGGCGTGCCCGATATGGGGCACGTCGTTGACGTAGTAGATCGGCGTGGTGAGATAATAACGGGGCCTGGACCCGGACATCGAACTCTCCTCGCGCGCCCCCAGGAACGCTTCTGGCACGCCTTCAGGGACGGCCGGTCGCGGTTCA
>JADFNT010000246.1 GCA_022563215.1 Pseudomonadota bacterium | reverse complement strand
CGTTGGCGGGCCGGCGCCATGGCGTCCAGCGCCGCTTCGTCCTCGGGTCCGTGGGCTTCGACAAGCGCGTCGCGCCATCCTTTCCATTTCTGTTTCGCCAGATAGGCGGTGTCGATCCATTCCGGCAGCTCCGGCAGTCCCTCCAGCGTGGCGCGGACGGCCTTGCCCAGGACCTTGAGCGTCAACCCGGTGGTCAGCGGATAGACCGGCTCGACGGCCCGCAGGCGGGCGATCTCGTCCGCCGTGCCGATGTGGTCGGGGTGGGTGATCTGGATTTCCTTGGCGAAGATTTCGACCTTGCCGCTGACCACCCGGACCTCGCCCTCGGGCAGGGTTTTGCGCAAATAATCTTCATGGGCGTGGAAGAACACCAGGGCGATGGTGCCGGTGTCGTCGGAGCAGTAGACCTTGTAGGGAAGCCGCTTGTTGGGTGGTTTTTTGTGGCGGTCCACGGTCAACGTCATGGTGGCGACGGCGCCGGGCTGGGCGTCCTTGACCTTGGGCGCGTAGCGGCGGTCGATGATCGCCGACGGCAGGTGCCAGCAGAGGTCGACCATGTTGGGCCCGGCGGCCTTTTCCACCAGCTTCGAAATCCTCGGCCCGATGCCGGGCAGCGTCGTTACCGGCTTGAACAGGGAGAATAGGGCTTCGGGTCGCATGGCGGTGGCATCCGGGTTGGGAGTTCTTTATATCCTAGTCGACTTTCCTTGTGGATAAATCCGGAGCGTCCATGGACCCACGCCGCAAAAGATTGTTGTACCGTTGCCAGCACTGCGGCATGAAGGAAAACGACATCCTTCTCGGCCGTTTCGTCGGCGCCCACATCGGCGACCTCAGCGAACAGCAGATGGACCAATTGGAAGCCTTGCTTCAACAGGGCGACAACGACCTTTACAACTGGATCACCGGCAAGGCGCCGGTGCCGGCGGCCCACGACCTTGACCTGATGGCGTGGCTGAAAAAGTTCAACAACGCCTCCTGAATGCCCGTGGACCTGAAGGAAACCGTCAAACGCTTATCCGAGGCAGGCGGCCGGCTTTTGGTCGGCGGCGTGCCGGAAGGCTTCGACGCCCTTTTGCTGGCCGCGTTGGCCACCGAAGGCGGCGACGTTCTCATGGTATCGCGCGACGACGTCTCGATGGCCAGAAAGGCCGAGGCCCTGTCGTTTTTCGCCCCCGGCCTGGAAAAGCTCGAATTTCCGGCCTGGGACTGCCTGCCCTACGACCGGGTGTCGCCGAGGCCGGAACTGGTCAGCCGCCGCATCGATACCCTGACGAGGATGCTGGAGCGTGCGGAAAAGGGCAAGGGCAGGGTGATCCTGACGACGGTGTCGGCGTTGTTGCAGCGCGTCCCGCCCAGGGAAGCCTTCGCCGACGCGGTCATCACCCTGAAGGCCGGGCAACGCCTGGACCCGGCGGCCTTAAGCGGTTTCCTTTCGACCCACGGCTATTTCCGCGCCGACACGGTGATGGAGCCCGGCGAATACGCGCAACGCGGCGGCATCTTCGATGTCTTTCCGACCGGCGCCGCCGAGCCCTTGCGGCTCGATTTCTTCGGCGATGAACTGGACGCGCTGCGCACCTTCGACGCCGCCAGCCAACGCACCACCGGAAAGCTGAAGGAGGCGGAACTGAAGCCGGTCAGCGAGGTGATGCTCGACGACGGCGCCATTTCGCGGTTCCGTTCCGGATACCGGGTGCTGTTCGCCAAGGCCGGCGACGACGATCCGCTTTACGGCGCCGTCTCCGCCGGCCACCGCCACATCGGCATGGAACACTGGCTGCCGCTGTTTCACGAAAAGCTTGAAACACTTCTGGATTACGCCCCCGAAGCCCGGATTATCCTCGACCATCAGGCCGAAGAGGCGCGCGACGCGCGGCTCGACTTGATCGCCGAATATTACGCCGCCCGGCGGGTCTTCATGGACGCCAAGCCGGAAACCGGCCTCGGCCCGCCGGGGGCGCCTTATCATCCGGTGCCGCCGGAGGCGTTGTTTCTCGACGCCAAGGATTGGGACCGCCTGTTGGCGGACCGCGCCGTGGCCGCATTGTCGCCCTATGCCGTGCCGGACGATGGTCCCGGCGCCATCGACGCCGGGGCCCGGGCCGGACACGACTTCGCCGACGTCCGCGTCAGGCCCGGCGCCAACGTCTTCGATGCCCTTCGCGACCATGTCCGCGAACAGCAGGCCGAAGGCCGGCGCGTCGTCATCACCGCCTTTACCCAGGGCTCGATGGACCGCCTGGCCTCGCTGCTCGACGAACACGGGCTTTCGGGCCTGAAGCCGGTGGAAAAGTGGGAGGACGCGGCGGCGCTGGACGCCAAGCAGGTGGGATTGGCGGTGGTCGGGCTGGAGCGCGGGTTCGTCGCACCCCTGGAGTCCGGGGGGCTGGCGGTCATCACCGAACCCGACATCCTGGGCGACCGCATGAGCCGCCCGTCCCGGCCCCGGGTCAGGCCCGAGAACTTCATCGCCGAGGCATCGGTGCTCGGCCCCGGCGACCTGGTGGTTCACATAGATCACGGCATCGGCCGTTTCGACGGGCTCGACACCATCGAGGTCGGCGGCGCGCCCCACGATTGCCTACGGCTCCTTTACGACGGCGGCGACAAGCTGTTTCTGCCGGTCGAGAACATCGAGGTCATTTCGCGCTATGGCTCCGAGGAAGCCGGCGCCCGGCTCGACCGGCTCGGCGGTGCCGCCTGGCAGGCCCGCAAGGCGCGGCTGAAGGAGCGCATCCGCGACATGGCCGACGAGCTGATCCGTGTCGCCGCGGCCCGGGAGTTGAAAACCGGCGTCCGTATCGCCGTCGAGGAGGGAATCTACAAAGAATTTTCGGCCCGTTTCCCCTATACCGAGACCGAAGACCAGGCCAGGGCCATCGACGACACCATGGCCGACTTGGCGGGCGCAAGGCCCATGGACCGGTTGATCTGCGGTGACGTCGGTTTCGGCAAGACCGAAGTTGCCCTTCGCGCCGCCTTTGCCACCGCGCTGGACGGCCGCCAGGTGGCGGTGGTGGTACCGACGACGCTGCTGTGCCGGCAGCATTTCCAGACCTTCGGCGACCGGTTCCAGGGCCTGCCCGTGCGGATCGAGCAGATCTCACGCCTGGTGCCGGCGAAGCGGGTCCGCGAGGTCAAGGCGGGTCTCGCCGATGGTACCGTGGACATCGTCATCGGCACCCATGCGCTGTTGGCCAAGGACGTTGAATTCAGGGATTTAGGGCTCCTGGTCATCGACGAGGAGCAGCATTTCGGCGTCTCCCACAAGGAGAAGCTTAAGCAGCTGAAGGCCGACGTCCACGTGCTGACCCTGACCGCGACGCCGATCCCGAGGACTTTGCAACAGGCGTTGACGGGGCTTCGCGAAATGAGCCTCATCGCGACGCCGCCGGTGGACCGGCTGGCGGTGCGCACCTTCAT
>JADFNT010000245.1 GCA_022563215.1 Pseudomonadota bacterium | reverse complement strand
GTCGCGGTCGACCACCTGGCCGCTGCTGAAGTTGCGTACCGGCAGCGCGCCCAGATGATTGATGATGTCCGCCACCTGGGCGGTGCCGTTGCGCCCCAGGCTCTTGATCGCCGCGTCGTCGTCCAGCTTCGCCCCGTATTCCCGGATCGACGACATCAGCTTCTTGCGGTCGTGGAAGGTCGGCATCTTGTGCTTGTCGACGACGATGGCCTTGACCTTCTTGGACCCCATCACCGTGCCGACGCCGCCGCGGGCGGAAAGGCGGACGGGACGGTTTTCCTGGTCCGAGAACGCGATGCCGGCAATCAGGCCGCCGTATTCGGCGACCGGGCCGCAAATACCAACCGAAACCTTGTTTCCGTATTTTTCGTGCAGCAGGGCGGCGGCCTCGAACTGGCCCTTGCCCATGTAGGGGGCGGCGTCATCGAAGGTGACCCCGCCTTCCTTGGTGATGCGGATGACGACCCAATCCTTTGAGGCCCCCAATAGCGTGAACCCCGCCAATTCCAATTGCCCCAGGGCGAAGGCGAAGGTGCCGCCGCCGTTGGATTCCTTGATCCCGCCGGTGAGCGGGCTTTTGCAGCCGACGCTGATGCGGTTGGCGTTGGAGAAATTGGTCCCGGCGAACGGCCCGGCGGAGAAAATCAACTGATTTTCCGCCGACAGGGGGTCGATGGTCGCCACCCCCGCTTCCAGCAGCGTCTTAACGATAAGGTACCGGCCGGCGCGAGCCAGGGCTTCGCCCTTAAGTTCCTTGGAATCGATGGATTGGTTTTCGAGATCGATATGAAGGTATTTGCGCATGTCCTGTTATCCTTTTGCCGGCGTGGAGCCCGGCCTTTGAAGGAAAATTGGGGTCAACGGCCCGGAAACTCAAGCGAAACTTGCCGCCCGGAATAGGCGAAGGGATGCCGGTCAGGGCGCCGTCTTGTCCCCGGCAAACGGGTTTCAACGTAAATCGCGGCGATTTATGATGTTTTAAGGGATTGCATGGCCTAATCCCCCTAGAAGATTGATGGCGGACATGACATCGAATTCAACCTCCCCCATGAGATGATTCGGCGGCCCGCAAGGAACGGCGGCGGCAGCGCAGGCCGGCGCGTAAATCAAAGGCCCGCGAAAGCTCTGGGGTTTCTTCTCTCGGGGCGGCCATGGCCAGCGAGACCCTTTCGGCGACCGACCCCTTCGAGCCGACCCTCGAAAAAGGTCTTTTTTACGACGATCAAGAATACTGGAAAAGGTCCCCGCCGGGTTTCCAGGCAGCACTTTCCGCGGCTTTTGTTTAAAGTGAGCGTAGCTTCGGATCGAGGACATCGCGAAGCGCGTCGCCGAACAGGTTGAAGCCGAAAACCGCGAGGCTGATGGCGATGCCGGGCCAGATCGCCATCCACGGTGCGCTTTCGGCGTATTCCTCGGCACCGCCCTGCAGCATCAGACCCCAGGCAGGCGTCGGTTCCTGGACGCCGAGCCCCAGGTAGCTCAACGACGCCTCCAGCAGGATCGCGTTCCCGACGAAGGCGGAAATCATGATCAGGAACGGCCCCATCACGTTCGGCACCATGTGGCGGAGGATGATCCGCGCATGGCCGAAACCCAGCGCGCGCGCCGCATCCACATAGGGAATCTGGCGGAGGGCCAGGGCGTTGGAGCGCACTACGCGGGCGCATTCCGGGATGAACGGAATGGTGATGGCGATGATAAGGTTTTCCAGCCCGGGTCCGAAAATGGAAACGATGGCCAGCGCCATGATGATCAACGGGAAGGCCAGGAATACGTCCATGACGCGCTGAAACAAAAGGTCGAAAGTGCCACCGAAATAGGCGCTGGCGACGCCCAGGACCAAGCCAGCGGTGGCGCCCATGAAGGCGGCGGAGAAACCGACGAACAGCGCCGTGCGGGCGCCATAGATGATCCGGGTCAGCACGTCGCGGCCGAACTGGTCGGTGCCCAGGAAGTACTGGTCACCCGGCGGTATCAGCATGTCCTCGAATTTGTTCAGTTCCGGATCATAGAAGGTGATGAAATCGGCAAAGGCGGCCATCAGGATCATGACGACGACGATAACGGCGCCGGCAGCGCCAAGCGGCTGCTTGCGGATGAGCTTGGCAAGAACCTGCGGCCAGGGGTTTTTCTCCACCGGCTCATCGAATTCGGCCTCGGCTTTGATTTCGGCGATGGTGCTCAATGTTTTTTTCCTGTCATTTATTTGTTTTGTGCCGACGGTCGGCGTTGGAGACCTAATTAAGGGTTGCGGCCCCAACCTTCAACCCCGTCTTTGTCCTGATTGATTATCCTGTTTCCTCGAACCGGTCCCACATCCAACGAGCCGTCTTCAGGGCCTTCGCGTCCTCTCCCCGGCGGCCGATCACCTGGACGCCGATGGGCATGCCGTCGGCGCCTTTGAGCAACGGCACCGAAACCGAGGGCACGCCCAAAAGCGTCCACATGCCGTTGAAAACATGGTTGCCGGTGAAACCAAGACCCACGGGCGCCTGTCCGGCCGCCGACGGAGTGAGCAGGGCGTCATAGTGGTCGAACAGCCGGTCCAGCGCCTGGGCCTGCGCTTCGGCCCGGCCCAGCGCCCGGATGTAATCGGCCGACGCGATGGCGTTGCCGGCGTCCACCCGTTCCATGGTTTCCTTGCGCATCTTGTCCGGCGCTTTTTCCGCCGCTTCGCCCAGGTTGGCGGCGACGTTGGCATGCATGACGGTCCTGTGGGTGGGGACGATGTCGGCGAAAACGCCCTCCAGCTCAACCTCCCGGACCTGATCGCCGAGGCCGGCGATATATTCCTCCAGGGCCTTGGCCATGTCGTCCTCGGCCTCGTCCCAGGCGGGTGTGCGGACGAAGGCAAGGCGGGGAGGATCGGCCGGCCTTTCTTTCAGCGCCGCCACCAGTTCCTGGCCCGGGGACGAACGCATGTCCCAGTCCCCGGGGTCGTGGGCCATCAGCGCATCGGCCAAGAGGGCGAGGTCTTCGACCTCGCGGCCATAGACGCCGATGGTGTCCAGCCGCCGGGCGAGCATGCTTATGCCGCACCGGGGGATGGACCCGAACGTCGGCTTGTAGCCGAAAACGCCGCAAAAGGACGCCGGACGGATTATCGAGCCGCCGGTCTGGGTGCCGATGGACAGCGGCACCATGTTATCGGCAACCGACGCCGCCGAACCGGAAGAAGAACCGCCGGGGGTGCGTTTCGGATCATGGGGATTGACCGTCTTTCCCGGCGCCGTGAGCGCCCATTCCGTGGTCACCGTCTTGCCCATGATCACCGCCCCGGCCCGGCGAAGGAGCGCCGCCACCGCCGAATCCTCCAGCGGCCGGCGTCCGGCGTAATATTCGGACCCGCATTCGGTCGGCATGTCGGCGGTGTCGAAGATATCCTTGACGCCCACCGGCAGGCCATGCAGCGGCCCCGGCGCCTCCCC
>JADFNT010000244.1 GCA_022563215.1 Pseudomonadota bacterium | reverse complement strand
GCTCGGACGGGTTGTTGACCGTCGAGTCGGCGTTTTTGCCGGCCAGTTCCTTGGCCACGCGTCCGCCGCCCTTGTAGGGGACGTACTTCATGTTGAGGCCATAGGCCTTGTTCAGGAAGTCGGTCAGGATGTTGTCTTCAGAGTTCTTGCCGGTGCCGGCCATGATCCAGCCACTACCCTTGGCCTTGGCCGCCTTGACGAACTGATCGACGGTGGTGATGCCGGAATCCTTGTGGACCCACAGCAGGAAGGTGTCTTCGGCCATCCGCCCGACCGGGGTGAAGGTCTTGATGTCGATTCCCAGGCCCGGCTGCAACAGCGGCGTGGTGTAGAAGCTGTTGAGGGTGAACATGAGCGTGTGGTCCGGGTCCTTGGCGTTCTTGACGTGGACCAAGGCTTCGGCGCCCGATCCGCCCGGCTTGTTGACGGGCGTGAAAGGCTTCGATGACAATTTGTTCTTGGCGATGATGGTCTGAATGAAACGCACCGCCTTGTCGGCGCCCCCGCCCTTACCGGCCATGATGACGAATTCAACCGGCTTTTTGGGTTCCCAGGCCTTGGCGGAATCCACCGACGCGGCCGTGAACCCAAGCCCGAGACCCAAAGTAAGTCCCAGGCTTAAAAGTTTGGTACCAAATTTACGCATTTTATACTCCCAAGTTTAAATCGCCCGCCGTTTATCGAATTGGATTCGACATCGGCGATAGCTTTCGGTGCCTTCACCTGATATAGCGCTCAGTCCCCCGTTGGGGACTTGAAAGGCGTCCGGCCCTGTTGATACCCCAAATGACGCATACCAAAAGAATTGGCATTAGGTATACCAACAGACTATGCCAAACGACCTTGCCTCATACAATAAGTTTTCGGACTCGATGTCCAATAATTTTATCATCCGGGTCCGGGCATCTTTTGCGGCGGTAAATTCTCAATCCTGACATGCTTGCGGCAATCGAAATCCCCATTCCCGGGGTTTCCATTCCGGGGCCGAACTTTTTCCGCGGTTTTGAATTCCTGTCTCCCGACCCTTGGTAAATGGTATGTCAGAGGCTTGCGAGGTAAATGGTATGTCAGAGGCTTGCGAGCCTAAAAACCGGCCAAAAACAGGGGTGGCGCCCGCCGCCGGGCCGGTGCAATATCTGAACCGGGGCTGAACCGGGGCTGAACAGGGGCTGAACAGGGGCTGAACGGGGGAATTCCTGAAACCGGGAGAATACGGCTGATGAACCTGCACGAATACCAAGCCAAGGAACTGCTTAAGCAGTACGGAATCGCCGTGCCGCCGGGGGCGGTCGCCTCGACCGCCGACGAGGCCGCCGCCGCGGCCAAGGAACTCGGCGGCGACTCCTTCGTGGTCAAGGCGCAGGTCCACGCCGGCGGCCGCGGCAAGGCCGGCGGGATCAAGATGGCGGCGTCGCCTAAGGACGTCGCCGAGGCGGCGGCCAAGATGCTTGGCACGCGGCTGGTAACGGCGCAGACCGGCGCCGAAGGCAAGGAGGTGCGCCGCGTCTATGTGGAGAAAGCCTGCGACGTCGCCAAGGAGATTTACCTGGCGGCGCTGGTCGACCGGTCTCTCGGCCGAGTCGCCTTTCTGGCCTCGGCCGAGGGCGGCGCCGGCATCGAGGAGGCCGCCGTCCGCACCCCCGACAAGATCCTCAAATTTGCGGTCGACCCGGAAACCGGCCTCGACGACGCCGACGCCCGGAAACTGGCCGCCGACCTGGGCCTGACGGGGATGCAGGCGGACGGCGTCCGGTCGATCATGACCGCAATGTACAAGGCGTTTATCGAAAACGACGCCAGCCTGATCGAGATCAATCCGATCGCCGTGACCGCCAAGGGGGACCTGCTGGCCCTCGACGTCAAGATGATCGTCGACGACAACGCCCTCCACCGCCACCCGGAATGGGAAAAGCTTTGGGACGAGGCCGAGGTCGACGCGGAAGAGATCGAGGCCCGGCGGTTCGAACTCAACTACGTGCCCATGGACGGCGACATCGGCGTCATGGTCACCGGCGCCGGTTTGGCGCTCGGCATCCTGGACCTGATCAAGGACCGGGGCGGCAACGCTGCCGACTTCATGGACGTGCGCCCCGTCGCCACCCGCGAACAGGTCGCCGCCGGCATCAAGATGCTGTTCGCCAACCCGAAGGTGAAGGCCGTCCTGGTGGTCGCCATAGGCGGCGGGGTGTTGCGCTGCGACACCATCGCCGAAGGCATCGCCTTGGCCTGCAAGGAAGCCGGCAGCCATGTGCCGATGATCGTCCGCGCCGCCGGCACGGCCAAGGAAATGGGCGAATTGGCGCTCCACAACCAGGGCGTCGACGTCATCTTCGCCGACGACCTGGCCGACGCCGCCGACAAGGCCGTCGCCGCGGCCAAGGGAAAGGCCTGAGCCATGGGTATTCTCGTTGACCGCGGAACCAAGGTCATCTGCCAGGGGCTGACGGGCGCCACGGCGACGCGGCTGACCGAACGCGCCATCGCTTACGGCACCAGGATGGTCGGCGGCGTGGTGCCCGGAAAAGGCGGCACCAACCATCTGCATCTTCCGGTTTTCGAAACCGTGGCCGAGGCGGTCGACGCGACCAGTCCCGATGCGTCCGCCGTTTTCGTGCCCCCGGCCCATGCCGCCGACGCCATGATCGAAGCCATCGAGGCCGAAATCCCTCTGGTCGTCTGCGTTTCCGAGCGGGTGCCGGTGTTGGACATGGTCCGCGTCAAGCGCGCGCTGGAAGGCTCCAAGTCGCGGCTGATCGGCGCCAACAGTCAGGGCGTCATCACGCCGGACGCCTGTAAGATCGGCGTCATGCCGGAACGCCCCCACACGGCTGGCCGAATCGGCATCGTTTCGCGCTCGGCGACGCTCAACTACGAAGCCGTGGACCAGACCACCAACGTGCATCTGGGGCAATCGACCTCGGTCGGCATCGGCGGCGATCCCGTCTACGGCATGGATTTCATCGACTGCCTGGAACTATTCTTCGCCGACGACGCCACCGAAGGCGTCATCCTGATCGGCGAGATCGGCGGCACCGCCGAGGAACAGGCGGCCGAGTTCCTGAAGCGCGAAAAATCCCCGAAGCCGGTGGTCGCCTACGTCGCCGGACTGAACGCCCCGACCGACCGCCGCATGGGCCACGCCGGCACCGTCGACGTGTTCGGCGCCGGCTCGGCGGCGGCCAAGATCGAAGCGCTCGAATCCGCCGGCGCCATCATCGCGCCCGACGCCTCGGCCATGGGCACCACCATGCGCCGGGCCCTGGGCGGACGCTAGGGTTTAGACGCCAAATACGCCTCCAGGTCGGCCAGGCCCTCGGGCGAGCCGATCTCGTGGAAACGCTCCGCCGCCTCGAAGCCCGGCAATTGGCCGGTTTCGGCCAACGCCCCGTCAACCCGGGCCAGGTCATGGGGGCGGCCTTCGGGGATATG
>JADFNT010000019.1 GCA_022563215.1 Pseudomonadota bacterium | reverse complement strand
ACTTCGACGAAAGCCAGACGGACGAAATGCTGGATGAAACCCGGGAGTGGCTGACCAAGGAAGGCGGCGGGGGAAAATTAACCGAGGCCGAAAGGTACATTCAGCGCAAGGCGCAATTAAATCAACTGGATCAGGCGTTGCTTTTGAAGCTGATGCGAGAGGGCCGGGTCCAGGAAATCATCGCCGGGATCGCCCTGCTGTGCAAGATCGACATTCCCACCGCCCGCCAGACCTTATTCGACAAAAGCGGCGAGAAACTGGCCGTCGTCTGCAAGGCCCTTGAATTCGACAGCAACGTGTTTTTACAACTGGTGGAGATGTCGAACTCCCTCGGCAAGCGCGACGAATCCGACAAGGCGATGCTGGTCGGGGTCTATGGCCGCATTACGACGGAATCGGCGCAGCGGGCGATGCGGTTTTTGCGGACCCGGCAAAAGATCAAGAAAGAGAATACGTCGTCGAAAAGGGAATGGGGGGGGTAGCACTCTAGGTCATGAACTCATAAATGGGGACGGCTGTGACGCGTGTTATTTTGTCCACTGGCAAGGAGTTAGGAGGGATTGATGCCGAAGCATCATGACCGACGACCCGACAATGCCCAGTGGACAAAAGAACCGCGCCCCGAGAGGGGTCGGCATAGGACCCGTTTCGGTGCGTCAGGAACCCTCACCGGGCTTTGGCCCCGCTTTCGCGCCCCTTTCTGCCGAAACGAGCCATCTGCCGATCACAGTTCGCCGCCATTTATGAGTTCATGACCTTAAGTGCCCGGACTTGTCTTGGGTCGTTTCTTGGGGCGGCCTCAGCGTTTCGCGATCAACTTGAATAAGTCGGACATGCCTTCCTTGTCCTTGTCGATTTTGACCAGAAACTGAAGACCGATATAGCCTTCGCGGACCCACATCACCTTGCACCGGCGCAGGTCGTTGAATTTATTTATCTTCAGGTCGACAAAGGACTCAGCCGGCAGAGCCGCGTCGGACTTGACCCGGGCGCCTTCCTCTGAAATGTCGGAAACGGAGCATTCCCAGACGTTGCCTTTTTCGTCGAACATCTTGCCGCCGAATAACGTGCGCCGCCTCCCGCTCCTTCTGTTTTTCTGTTCGTCAGCCATGCTTTATTCCGCGAGATACCAAGAAAAGGCGATTTCCGTAGAAGTTATCCCCGGGAACGGGGCGGCGTACCGACCGAATCATATTAAGCCAAGAAGGCAAAATTCATTTCACCGGAATTAAGGTAACCGTTGGCGGAACCCTCTTCAAACGTTTAGCGATCATACTCGCAATCGGACTCGAAACAGCCAAAAATCGGGACTCCGGTCATTGAAATCAAACGGAAAAAGATGATTTCTCCGCTATTTCAGGCCCCTAGGGGTAGGCTGCCAGGAGACGGCAAAAGCCGAAAATTGTTGGTAATTTATTTTAAATATAGTTTGTTGGAACTTAGGTAAGGCCGTTATAGAATTGGCCAAGTGGCTGAACTTGAATGTCGATTCCCTTACGGCAGGCAGTCGGTTGTGGTGTTTTAAACTTAAACGGGGTTTGTGGTTTTTTTTTGGATCAGGATCATGCGGTCGGCACTTTTTCAACGTCATCCGCTCGACGGAAAACCGGACCAAAAGAGTGATTCCCGGAATCGGGCCATCGCCCGGGGGCGCGGGAAAGCCGGTCGGGTGGACATCATGCCAGTTCAGGAATTTCAGGTTTAGATGAAAGTACTCATTGTCGGAATCATCGTTTTGGCGTTGGCCGTTGCCGGTGTCAGCACTTACCTGATCCAGACGTTTTCGGGTGAACTGAATGTCGAAGAGCTTCAGAAGGAAGCCCAGAAACCGAAAATCAAGGTCCTCATCGCGGCCCGGGACATACGCCCGGGCGAGACCATTACCCCGGATGCCCTGGCTTGGCAGGCCTGGGTCGACGAATCCATCAACAAGCAGTTCGTGGTCATCGAAAACGACGAACAGGCCGCCGACCGGACCGAGGATTTCAACGGCGCGGTTGCCCGCTACCTGATCAGCGAGGGCGAGCCCATCCTGGCGGCGAAAATCTTCAAGCGGGAAAAATCCGGCTATATGGCGGGCCTTTTGAAAAGCGGCATGCGCGCCGTGACGTTCTCGGTCTCGCCGCAGTCGGCCTCCGGTGGGTTCATTCTGCCCGGCGACCGGATCGATGTACTACTGACCCATGACAAGCTTCGCCAGGTGTTGAAAAAGCGGCTCGGCGGCAAACCGGCGCCCCCGGACGAGCCGCCGTTGCTGCTTTCCCAAACCACGGAAACGATCCTGCGCGATATCCTGGTGCTGGCGGTCAACACGGAGGTCGACGTGGTCGAAGGCAACTCCGTGAAGACCAACGCGATCACCCTTGAGTTGACGTCCAAGCAGGCGGAGTTGATGATTACCGCCCGTACCATGGGGAAAATCTCGATGGTGCTGAGAAGCCTCGAAAGACCGGATAACGAATCCGATAAGCCCAGCTTCACCACCGATGTCCAAGTCAGCCCGTTCCTCAGCAACCTCAATGCCGTGCTCGAAGAGCTGCAAATGAAACGCGGGATGGCGGGGGGGAAGATGGAAGAAAAGAAGGAAGAGACCGGGCCGGTGGTCATGACGCCGCGACCCGTCGCGCCGAAACGGGTGATCAAGATCTACCGGGGCACCGAGGATCCGGAGGAAGTCGAGATCAAGCGATGAGAGGATTCCAATTTTCCATAACCGCCTTTGGCTTGCTTGCGGCCTTGATGGCTTGGTCCGTGGCCTTGGCCCAGGAACTGCCCAAGCGCCGGCCCCTGGTCACCGCCCCCGCCCCGGCGAAGGCGGTCGAGGCGGCGAAACCGGCGGCCGCGGGCGAAGACCTCAGCCTCATCGAGTTGTCCTTGCACCAGGCCAAGGTGCTGACCCTTCCGCGTTCGGTCAGCAACATCGTCATCGGCGATCCGGCGATCGCCAACGTCCGTTTCGATCCCGAACAGCCGACCAAGATCTATATCGTTTCCCTGGCTGTCGGTACGACCAACATCTTTTTCATCGATCAAAACGGCGAAATCGTCCAGCAGTCCGACATTCGCGTCGTCTTCGACACCAACGGCATCAAAGCGGCGCTTAAGAAGCTGCTTCCGAACGAGAACATCGACGTTTCGGTTTTCCGCGACAGCGTTTTCCTGACCGGAAAGGTTCATTCCGCCGCCGCGACGGCGAATGCGGTCAACATCGTCGGCCGGTTTGTCAGCGAGCCCGCCAACGTCGTCAACATGATGTCCGTGATCGGCGGCCAGCAGGTGATCCTGAAAGTCCGCGTCGCCGAGGTCGACCGTGACCTTCGCAAGCAATTGCAGGTAACCGGGCTCTTCACCCAAACGATATTGGGCACTAAGATTACGTTGGATACTTTTGCTCCGACTCCGACCTTCAGCAACATCGCCATCGGCACGATATTCACCGGCAACGATTTCTTCAAGGACATCACTGTTGGGACCCGGGAAACCAACAGCCTTGTCAAAACCCTGGCCGAGCCGACGTTGACGGCGATCTCGGGCGAAACCGCCTCGTTCCTTTCGGGCGGCGAATTCCCGTTCCCGTCCGGTCTCGACGAAAACGGCCAGACCATTTTTGAATTCAGGGAATTCGGCATCCGCCTGAACTTCACCCCCGTGGTTTTGGACAAGGGCCGGATCAGACTGCAGATTTCCACCGAGATCAGCGCCCTTGGCGCGGTCATCAACTCCCAGCAGTCGTTGACCCAAAAACGCACCGATACCACCATCGAACTGCCCAGCGGCGGCACCCTGATGATTTCGGGGCTGCTGACTGACGACGTAACGGACGCCATCGATGGCGTCCCCTTCCTGAAGAATATTCCGGTTCTGGGGGCCTTGTTCCGCAGCACAGAATTCCGGCGCCAGGAATCCGAACTCATAATCACGGTAACCGTGTATTTGGCCAAGCCGATTGATAGTTACGCCGCCGCATTGCCGACGGACGGGTTCGAACCGGCAAGCGACATCGACATCTACCTGCTGGGCCGGCTGAGCCGCCATTACGGTGATAGCCAGCATATCTTTTGGGAAAATCCCCTCAAGGGAGCCTTCGGCTATATTATGAAGTGAATTATGCCATGACCAAACGCGCCATCCTTACACGTTATTTCCGGGGTCATTTTCTGGCCCTGGCTATGGTTTCCCTGGTCCTGTCGGCCTGTGAGCAACCCAAGCATGTCCCCGATTACCGACAGGCCTTTCCGCTTGTCGTCAGCAAGGAAACGGTTTCGCTGCCGGTGAACTTTTCCTCCGGGGAACAGGGCTTGTCGGGCCAGGTGGCCTTGGATTTCGAGCGCTTCGTCGTCGATTACCACAACCGCGGACGCAAGGCCTTGATGATCGAAACCGGTGTCGGCAAGACGGCCCGGTCCGGCGCCGAGAAGGCGCGTAAAATGCTGATGAAAGCCGGCGTTTCTTCGGCCGAAATTTCGATTACCCGCAGCGGCCCCGGCGGCGGGGTCGTACTTTCATTCGCCGCCCATAAAGTCAAGGTGCCGGAGTGCGGCGATTTTTCGTCAATGATGTCGCGCAACTGGACCAACGTCCGGAGCAGCAATTTCGGTTGCGCCTTTCAACGCAATCTCGGTTTGATGGTCAGGGATCCGGGCGACCTTCAAAAGGCCCAACCCGTCAGCAGCGCGGATGGGACCAAGGCCGCCAACACCATACAATCATTCCGTGCCCCGGCTGAAGGCGGAGAATAATTTTCAACGGGCCCGCCGGTCCCGGATAAACGGCGGCCCCCTGGGATTGAACGGTTTCAAATGAAGTCCAAGCAAGGTCCAGCGTGATTTTAAGAATTCCCATCGGAGCCTTCCTCCTCAACAAGGATTCGGCCGCCGCCGTCGAGGCGCTGAAGGAGGACCGCTATTTCTTCCGTTCCACCATCGAAATCCACGAAGGCGGCATCGACGCCGCCGCCACCCATTTGAAGGACAAAAAAACGCCGGCCCTGCTGATCGTCGAGACCACGGCCCAACAGGACCAGATGTTCCAGCAATTGGAAGCGCTGGCCAATGTCTGCGATCCGGAAACGAAGCTGATCCTGATCGGCGGCCTAAACGACATCGAACTGTTCAGGACACTGATCGCCGAAGGCGTCAGCGACTACCTCATCAGCCCGGCCACCGATCAACAACTGAAGGATTCGGTGGCCAAGATCTTCGAGGACACGGGAACAGATTCCGACGGCCGGGTCATCGCCTTCGCCGGAATGACCGGCGGTGCTGGCAGCAGCGTTATTTCCCACAACGTCGCCCATGAACTGTTCGCCACCTATGACGAACAGGTGATCGTGATCGACATGGATATCTCCTACGGGACGGCGGCGCTGGACTTCAACATGCAGCCGCGCCAAACCTTCGTCGACGCCCTGACACAGTCCAACGACCTCGATGCGGCGCTACTCAATCAGTTCTTTATGGAATTCGACGACACCAAGCTTTCGGTCCTCGGTTCCCCGGCGTCGCTGGGCACCGGCCTGCAGATCACCGCCGAGCCGATCGATAAGCTTTTGCGCGTCGTCAAGCCGATGGCCGAATTCATCATCCTCGACCTGCCCCATGTCTGGGACGGCTGGGTCAACGACGTGCTGGCCAGCGCCGACGAGGTTGTCCTGATGGCCCGGCCCGACCTGACAAACCTCCGAAACGCGAAAAATGTGGTAGAATACCTGGGCCCCAAGCGCGGGACGGACGCCCCCACCCGGTTGGTCCTCAATCAGGTGGGCGCGGCCAAAAGGGCGGACCTGTCTCCCGGCGATTTCAAGGACGCCCTGGCGATGGAACCGACCTTGTCGATCCCCTATGATCCGGAGGCTTTCGGCAAGGCCCTGAACGTCGGCGAGATGATGACCAAGGCGAGCGCCAAAAGCAAAGCCACGGAAGCCATCATCAAGCTGGCTAAAATCGTCAGCGCCCGCGAGGCGGACGATGAAGGGGAAAAGAAAGGCGGCCTGTTCAAGAGAGGCAAAAAGAAAGACAAGGACAAAAAGTAACCGGCAATGTTTGAAACGAAGGATTGACTGATCATGGCTTTTGGACGAAGAGGCGCGCAACCGCAGCCGGTTAACGACACTTCCCCACCCCCGGAGAAAAAGCCCGAACCCGCGGAACCGGCGCCTATGCCGGAACCGGCTCCGGAAGCGGACGCTACCAAAGAGGCCGCGGCTTCGCCGCCGCCGGCCGATGAGGCCGAAGCACCGCCGCCGGAGCCCGAACCCCAACCCGAATCCGAGGCCGCGGAACCCGAACCCGCCCCGGAACCGGCGAAACCGGGACCCCCGCAGCCGACCGTCACCGAAGAGCTTATGGGCACCGACACCGCCGCCACCGCGGCGGCTAGCGAACGGCTGGCTGAAATCAAGGTGCTGGTCTTCAATGACCTGCTGGAGGCGGTCGACCTGGCCGAAATCAGCAAACTGGAACAAGACCAGGTGCGCGAAGAAATTACCGACATGACGGCCGAGATCATCTCCATGCGGGGGCTGGTGCTGACGGTACAGGAACAGCAGCAGGTGGTTACCGACATCTGCAACGATATCCTCGGCCTCGGCCCCCTGGAACCGCTGATCGAACGCGACGACATCGCCGACATCATGGTCAACGGCGCCGGCCAGGTTTATATCGAAACCAACGGCAAGATCGAGCTGACCGATATCACCTTTCGCGACAATGCCCAGCTGATGAACATCTGCCAGCGCATCGTCACCCAGGTCGGCCGCCGGGTCGATGAATCCAGCCCCATCTGCGACGCCCGTCTTGCGGATGGTTCGCGCGTCAACGTCATCGCGCCGCCCCTGGCCATCGACGGCGCCGTGCTGACCATCCGCAAGTTCAAGAAGGAGAAGCTTAACCTTCAGAGCCTGGTCGACTTCGGCAGCGCCAGCCCGGAAATGGCCAAGGTGCTGGAAGTCATCGGCGCGTCGCGCCTCAATATTCTGATTTCCGGCGGCACCGGGTCCGGCAAGACGACGCTGCTCAACTGCATGACGCAGTTCATCGATCCCACCGAGCGGACGATTACCTGCGAGGACACGGCCGAACTTCAATTGCAGCAGCCCCATGTCGTCCGCCTGGAAACACGGCCGCCGAACCTGGAAGGCGTCGGCGAGATCACCATGCGGGACCTGGTCAAGAACTGCCTGCGGATGCGGCCCGAACGCATCATCGTCGGCGAGGTCCGCGGCACCGAGGCCTTCGACCTGTTGCAGGCCATGAACACGGGCCACGACGGGTCCATGGGCACCATCCATGCCAACAATCCCCGCGAAGCGCTTACGCGCGTGGAAAACATGATCGCCATGGGCGGCTACAACCTGCCGGCGAAAGCCGTCCGCGAGCAGATCGCGGCGGCCATTCACATCATTATCCAGGCCTCCCGGCTTCGCGACGGTTCGCGGAAGATCACCCACATCACCGAAATCATCGGCATGGAAGGGGACATCATTACCTTGCAGGATCTTTTCGTTTACGAATTCGAGGGCGAGGACGAAAACGGCAAGCTCATCGGCACCCACCGGCCGACGGGCCTCAGGCCGGCGTTTTGGGACAAGGCAAAGTACTTCGGCCTCGAGGGGAAACTGGCCGAGGCGCTGGGGATGGGCGCATCATGATAGACCAGCAAACCATCATCTTTATCGTCATGGGCGCCGTCGCCGCCATGCTGATGCTCGGCGGCGGCATCATCGGCGCCACGTACGTCATCCGTCCCAAGGTGCTGTTGCGTCAGCGCATGAACCAAATCGGCGTGATCGGCGACGGCAGGGCCAACGAACAACGGTCCGAAAGCCGAAGGCAGAAGCGTATCCAGGAAAAGGTCAAGCAGCTTAAACAAAAAAACGCCAAGAAAGGCCGCCTCGAAGCCATCAACGGGCTGATCCTGCAGGCCGGGCTGAATATAAACATCAGCACCTATTTCGTGATCAGCGCCGGCCTCGGTGTCTTTGCCGTCTTTGGTTACCTGCTTTCCGGATTGGAGCCCTTGTGGGCGATTGCGGTGTTCCCGGTCGGCGCGATTCTGGTGCCGAAGTATGTCCTCGGGTCCATGGGCAAAAAGCGGCGGAAAAAATTTACCACCCATTTCGCGGACGCCACCGACCTGATTATCCGCGGCATTCGTTCCGGCCTGCCCATCAACGAATGTTTCAACGTCGTCGCCCGCGAATTCGAGGCACCGCTTGGCGAGGAATTCCGCCTGTTGGTCGAAGGCCAGAACCTGGGCATGACCATCGATGACCTGATGGCCAAGGGCATCGAACGGCTGCCGACGGCCGAATACAAATTTTTCGCCATTGTCACCCAAATTCAGCGCCAGACCGGCGGCAACCTGGCGGATACCCTGGCGGGCCTGTCGACGGTTTTGCGCGAACGCAAGAAAATGAGAGACAAGGCCCAGGCCATGGCCGCCGAGGCCAAGGCCTCGTCCATGATCATCGGTTCCCTGCCGTTCGCGGTCGCCGCCCTGCTTTCGGTCGTCAACCCCGATTACCTGATGCTGCTGTTCACCGAAAGGACCGGCAACATCCTGCTCGGGATCGGGGCCTTCTGGATGACCTTGGGTTCGTTGGTGATGCGGAAAATGATCAATTTCAAGATGTAGCCGGGCGGTTAGCGGAAAATGGACATACCGAAAATCATCATGTGGGTCTTGATAGGCGGCGGCGGCCTTTCCGCTCTTTGGTTCGCGATGTCGTTTTTCAAGGGCGGCAAACGGGCGCAGCGGATCAAGGGCGTCGTCAGCCAGCACCGCGGCGAGCTTGGCCGCAAGCAGATGGAAAGCCTGCAACGGACCTCGGCGATCCGCGAGGACAGCAAAAAAGCCCACGTCGCAATTGTCAACAAAATGCTCGGGGTCCTGAACCTCCAGCACCTCATGCAGTCGGACAACATCCGCAACGAACTGGCCCAGGCCGGCCTGCGCGGCCGCGGCGTGGTGCCGGCCTACGTTTCGACGCGCATCCTGATGGCCATCGGCGTCGGCATCGGCACGATAATCATGCTCGGGTTGATGAAGAAGTTCCCTTATCCCGATTTCGTCAAGTTCCTCTTCGCCGGCGTCGGCGTGGTGGTCGGGTTCTATTTGCCGAAGCTGCTGCTGGCCAACACGGTGCAGAAGCGCCAGGAGGAAATGTCCGACGTCTTTCCCGACACCCTGGACCTGATGGTGATCTGCGTCGAGGCGGGACTGGGCGTCGAAGCCGCCTTTGCCCGGGTGACCGAGGAAATCATCGACCAGTCGCCGATCCTAGCCACCGAATTGGGGTTGCTGTCGGCGGAGCTGGCGTATCTCGGCGACCGCCGGCAGTCCTACGTTAATTTCTCCAACCGCACCGGCTTGCCGGCGGCCAAGGCGCTGTCGACGGCGTTGATCCAGTCCGAACAGTACGGCACCCCGGTCGGCGTCGCGCTAAAGGTCCTGGCTCAGGAAAAACGGGACGAACGCATGTCCGCGGCTGAAAAGAAAGCCGCCGCGTTGCCGGCCAAGCTGACGGTGCCGATGATCATCTTCTTCCTGCCGGTGTTGTTCATCGTCGTCATCGGCCCGGCCGCCATGCAGGTCGGCAACTGACCGCCGGGCGCCCGGGCTCTACCGCATCCTTTAACTGTCTGGCCCACCGGGCGCCGCCCCAGGGAACACGATGGCCCCATGACCGATTTCGCCGATCAATACCTTCAGGAAACGGCCGATATCATTGCCGCCCTCGACCGCGACAGGATCGAGGAACTGACGGCCGGACTGGCGCGGGTTCGCGACGGTGGCGGCCGGCTTTTCATCTTGGGCGTCGGCGGGTCGGCCGGCCATGCCGGCCACGCGGTCAACGATTTCCGGAAAACCTGCGCCTTCGAAGCCTATGCGCCGACCGACAACGTTTCGGAGTTGACCGCCAGGGTCAACGACGAGGGTTGGGAAACGGTGTTCGAGGAATGGCTGAAAGGCTCCCGCCTTACGGGCTCGGACGCGGTGCTGGTGTTTTCCGTCGGCGGCGGCGACAAGGAAAGGAACATCTCCGCCAACCTCATCGGCGCCCTGGAGCTGGCCAAGGACAGGGGCGCCGCGACCTTCGGCATCGTCGGTTCCGAGGACGGTTTCACGGCCAAGAACGCCGATGTCTGTGTCGTCATTCCGCCGTTGGCGCCCGACCGCCGGACCCCTCACACGGAGGGCCTGGCCGCCGTCATCTGGCACCTGATCGTTAGCCACCCGGCGCTGAAGGTGGCTGAAACGAAGTGGGAATCCATCCGTTGACGGAAGCCAAAAGCGGCACCGGCAAAACCATCATCATTGGCGGCGCCGGGTTTATCGGCAGTCATTTCACCGACCGCCTGCTGGACGGCGGGGCGGCCGAAGCGGTCACGGTTTTGGATAATTTCTCCTCCGGGCGCGAATGGCACATCGAACGCCATTTGAGCGATCCCCGGCTCACCGTCGTCAAGGCCGACGTAAACGACGCCGATGCCCTGGCTGGCGCCGTGGCCGGAGGGGGCACGGTCATTCACCTGGCCGCCAACCCGGATATCGCGCGGGCCGCCGAACAACCGGCCATCGATTTCGACGAAGGGACGGTGTTGACCCACAACATCCTGGAGGCGATGCGCCAATCGGGGGGCGGGCGCATCCTCTATGCCTCGGGAAGCGGTGTCTACGGCGATCTGGGCGAAACGGAAGCCGACGAGGAAACCGGGCCGATGCAGCCGATCTCCACCTATGGGGCGTCGAAGCTGGCGTCCGAGGCAATGATCGCCGCCTATTGCCACCTGTTCGGGCTGACGGCCCGCGTCTTCCGCTTCGCCAACGTCGTCGGCCCGCGCCAGACGCACGGGGTGGGACTGGACTTCATCGCCAAGCTGCGGCGGGACCCAGGAAGGCTCGAAATTCTCGGCGACGGCCGTCAAAGCAAACCCTACATCCACGTCGATGACGTGATCGACGCCGTCCTTCTCGCCGATGCAAAGGCCGAAACCGCCTTCGCCGTTTTCAACGCCGCTCCCGGGGACGCCGTCACCGTCACCGAAATCGCCGACATGGCGGTTGAATGCCTGGGCCTAGACCCTGAAAGCGTTGAGTATTCCTACACCGGCGGCGAACGGGGCTGGTCGGGGGACGTCCCCGTGGTGCGGCTCAATTGCGACCGCCTTCGAAGCCTGGGATGGACCTGCCGCGACACCTCTCTCCAAGCGGTGCGCCGGTCCCTGAAGGCCTTGGCCGAACAATGATCATCACCCGGACTCCCTTGCGGATTTCCATCGGCGGCGGCGGCACCGACCTGCCGTCCTATTACGAATCCTTCGGCGGCTTCGTCATCTCGGCGGCCATCAACAAGTATATCTACATCACCGTCAACAAGACCTTCCGTCCCGGTTACCTGTTGAAATACGCCAAGACCGAACACACCCAGACCCTGGACGAGATCGAACACCCTCTTTTGCGCGAGACGCTGCGCCTGATGGAGATCGAGCCGATGGTGGAAACGGTTTCCATCGCCGACGTGCCGGCGGGCACCGGGCTGGGGTCGTCGGGCAGTTTCACCGTCGGGCTTCTGCATGCCCTTCACGCCTATAAGCGCCGGAAGATTTCGACCGAGGAAATGGCCCGCATGGCCAACCACATCGAAATGACCATCCTGGGCGAGCCGTGCGGCAAACAGGACCACTACGTCGCCGCCTACGGCGGCCTGACGTGCCAGGAATACCACCCCGACGGCGGCGTCACCATTACGCCGCTGGACGTATCCGAGGCGACGCTCAGGGATTTGAGCGAAAACCTGTTGCTGTTCTTCACCGGCTACAGCCGGGCCGCGGCGGAGATCCTCGAGGACCAGAAACGGAAATCGGAAAAAGGCGATTCCGGGATGAGGGACAACCTGCATTTCATCAAGGACTTAGGCATAAAGATCAAGGAGCGCCTGGAAAAGGGCGACACCCAGGGTTTCGCGACCCTGATGAACGAGCATTGGCAGCGCAAAAAGGCCCGCTCCGAAAGCATCTCCAACGACCACATCAACGAACTCTACGACCTCGCCCTTACCAAGGGCGCGCTCGGCGGCAAGCTCGTCGGCGCCGGTTCGGGGGGGTTCCTTCTTTTCTATACGCTGGATAAGCCCCAATTGCGCGCCGCCATGACGGACGCCGGCCTGCAGGAAATGGAATTCGGCTTCGATTACGACGGCTCGATCGTGCAGCTTAGAAAATAATCATGCAGTGCCTGATCCTCGCCGGCGGTTTGGGAACGCGGATGAGGCCGCGGACCGAAGACGTGCCCAAGGCGTTGATCCCGGTTGCCGGGCGCCCCTTCGCCGACCATCAATTGACCTGGCTGGCGGGCCAAGGGGTGACGCGCGTCGTCTATGGCATCGGCGAAAAGGGCGCCCAGGTGCGCGACTTCGTCGGTTCGGGCCGCCGCTGGGGCCTGGAAGTGGCCTACGCCGACGAAGGCGAGCGCCTGCTGGGCACCGGCGGCGCGGTACGCCTCGCCGTCGATGAAGGGCTTCTGGACACCGGCTTTCTGGTCCTCTACGGCGATTCCTATCCGAGCCTCGACGTCGGGGCGTTGTGGGCGGCGTCCGGCGGCGGGACGACGCCGGTGCTGAGCGTCTACCGCAACGACGGGCGCTGGGATACCAGCAACGCGGTCTTCGAGGACGGTTTCGTCACCCGGTTCGAGAAAGGCCGGGCCGATGCCGCCGACATCGCCATGCATTACATCGATTACGGATTGTCGGTGCTGACCCGGGCGGTGGTCGAAACCCATATCCCCGGCGGCGAGGCGTATGACCTGGCCCGGGTCTACGGGGCGTTGGCCGAAGCCGGCCAATTGCCGGGGTTCGAGGCGGCGTGGCGTTTCCACGGGAT
>JADFNT010000243.1 GCA_022563215.1 Pseudomonadota bacterium | reverse complement strand
CGATGTCGATGGTTACGGTGCCCGGCGTCAGGGTGATGGAGTTGGCGTAGATCACCTGACCCAGTTCGGTTTCCTGGGTCGCCTTGACTTCGATCACGGAGGGGTTGATCGGCATCCGGCGCCGCACGATGGCGCGGGCGACGTCGATGTTGGCCTTGATGATTTCGACGATCAGCCAGGGCCAGTAGAACAAGGCGCGTATGGTCAGGTGAATGGGGTGCCCTTCGTGGTCGATCACGTCCATGCGGTGGGCGATCCACACCACCAAAGCGACGGAAACCATGCCGAGACTAAGGAGCAAGGTGACGAAAAACCCCGACAACAGCATCCACAGGCAGAAAAGAACCAAACCCAAACTTAGTGCGTGCAGCAAACTCCGCCCCCCCTCCCAATGGCAAAAACCAAGCCTCGACCCGGATGACGCGGGCTATTGGAACGCCCGAATCACAAAGCAGAGGATAATTTCGCAGGCCCTCGGTAGCTAGGAAAAAATTGACCGCTTTTAGGGACTTGGCCGCTAGCGAGTCGGCCCCAATGAAGGGTTGTCGGCGCAGGGGCGATTGGGATATGGCTCATTCATGGGCCGCGTTGTTTTTATTTTTATCCTTGCCGCGTTTATGGCGGCGGCCGGTTACGATTTATTGCCGCCGACGGCGGGCGCCAGGGCCGCCGAGCCGTTCGAGGGGGACGTGGTGGACATTCTTACCGGCGACGGAAAACGCCACCGCTTCCGGGTCGAAATCGTCTCCACCCCCGCCGACCGGGCCCAGGGCCTGCAAGGCCGCAGACAGTTGGACCCCGACGCCGGCATGCTGTTCGATTTCGGGGTCGCGCTGCCGGTCACTATGTGGATGAAGAATACCTATATCGCCCTGGACATGATTTTCATCGCCCCTGACGGCCGCATCATCAACATCGCCCGCGCCACGACGCCGGAATCCTTGGCGGTCATCGAATCGTCGGGTCCGGTGATGGCGGTTCTCGAAGTCCCGGCCGGCACCGCGGCGAGGCTCGGCATCAAGCCGGGGGACAGGGTCGAACACAGGATTTTCCGGTAATTGCGCCCCCGGACTTGCGCCGATCCGGCCCAGGTCTTACCTTCCGGCGTATGAACCGACCGGGCGGGGTGTGGCGCAGTCTGGTAGCGCACCTGCTTTGGGAGCAGGGGGTCGGAGGTTCAAATCCTCTCGCCCCGACCAACTTTCGACGGAAAAAATAATGAGCGAAGTGCGTATTTATCAGCCAACCAAGACCACCATGCAGTCCGGGCGCCGCAACACGAAGGATTGGCTGCTTGAGTACGAGCCGGTCAGGGCCAAGGAAACCGATCCCCTGATGGGCTGGATCGGGTCCGCCGATACCCGGGAACAGGTCCGTCTTCGTTTCGAAAACAAGGAAGAAGCCATTGCCTTCGCCAAGAAGAACGGCATGACCTACCGCCTGCATGAACCGAAAGCCAGACGCATAAGAGCCAAGACCTACGCCGAAAATTTCGGCTTCCGCCGGCCGTTTTAGGCGCCGGCCCGTCGTTTGGGCGCCCGTAGCTCAACCGGATAGAGCGCGGGATTTCTAATCCCGAGGTTGCGGGTTCGAGTCCCGCCGGGCGTGCCATCCTTGAATTCCAGAAGTTATTGCCGGTGTTGGGAGCGCCGGGGAGCCGCCGGGGGGGCGCCAGGTTTCTTATGGCGCCGGAACGGGGCTAAGATAGCCCTATCATGGCCGATCATCCCGACATCGAAGACGGCATCCTTGACCTGTGGCCGACGAAGTTCATGCGCCGGCGGGCGGACGGTTCGGAATCCTGGAACAAGGAACTGGTCAAGCTGGTGCGCGAGTTGGAGCGCGCCAACAAGAACCTGACCACCGACTACCTGGCGCCTGACCTGTTCAACATGGACCATCCGGCGGTCAACTGGCTGCGCGATCAGGTCAACGCCACGGTGAACGAATACTTAACCCACCTCGGCATCGACTACGCCGTCAACTGGCAGATCACCGGCTGGCCCAGCGTCAACCGGTTCGGAGATTACCACGACGCCCATAACCATCCCTGGTCGTACCTCAGCGGCACCTACTACGTGAAAATGCCGACCACCCGCGAAACCCTGCAAAACAGAAACGACGTGCGCCCCGGTTGCATCACCTTTTACGACCCCCGGGGAGGGGTCAACATGATGGCGATCAAGAACGATCCCTACGTAGAACCCGAATACACGGTGCTGCCGGAACCGGGGCTGATGCTGATGTGGCCGGCCTTCGTCAACCACTTCGTGCACCCCAACCTGAGCAAGGAAACCCGGATTTCCATCAGCTTCAACATCGTCCTGAAATGGTCCGACGAATACCTGCCGGATCAAGGCTGAACCCGCGTTGCGCGACATGGACTGGCGCCGACGATCAAGGTTTTCTAGAATACTCTGTTAATTCCGGTTGGGGAAATAACACCGCCAGGGGGAAATAACCCCGTCAGGGGGCCCCAAAAAGAGGACGTTAACAGTGGCTAAAATGACCATCGTCGGTAGCGCCGACTATAACCGCAAGAACAACCGGACCGAGATTCCGATCGTCGTTGCGTTCGGAGACAACCAATACCAGACCCTGGATTGGGGGTTCGGCGGTTTCAGGATTGGTGATTACGAAGGCGAGTTGAAGCCCGACGATGAATTCACCATCGACGGCCTCGGCATGGTCGACGGGGACGTTTTCGCGGTTCGCATCGATTGCCGGGTCGTCCGCCGGCTCGGCCGGCAAATGGGAGTGGGTTTCATCGCACTGAGCTCCGACGCTTACGACCTCCTCGAAGCGCTGATGATGCGGCGCAAAAAATATCTTGAAAAACTGAAGATTCGGTCCGGGTTCTGAACCCGACGATCAATCGTAAAGGTCTTTGGGGTCGGTTTCGACGTCGGCGATGACCGAAACCTCGCCGTCCCTGACGGCATTGAAGAAACAATTCCGCCGCCCGGTGTGGCAGGCGACGCCGGTTTGGTCGACTGTGTATTCATCAAACCAATACGGCGCACTACGGTTGTCGTATAGATTGTACTCATAGAAACCGTCACCTAAGAGCGCCGACCCCATGGTGAAGCGATGCACATTGATATCTTCTAGGGTGGGCTCGAGGTAATTCCTGCCTGGTTTGCCGGTAAAACTGCTATCGTCACCTCTCCCGCACCCTTCGATCAGATTAATGTGCGGGGTTATGGTGTCGGTCTGCATCTTGAAATAGTCCTCCATCGACCGACGCCAGGCCGCCTCAGACGGAGATGGAATGTAACTCCGGAACCAGGATTCATTCCAGCACTCGAACAAGTACCCATTCACGTAAGGTGCCAGATAAATCTCAGGATTGGATCCAGCGTTGCCGAGAATGATTTCTAGGTCGCCAACCTGAGCCCTCAAACTTTGCAAGAATTGAACCGCTGAGGATCGTGTCATATCGCTGATC
>JADFNT010000242.1 GCA_022563215.1 Pseudomonadota bacterium | reverse complement strand
TCCATTTCGAAGAGACGCTGATATTGCTTGACCAGCGCATTCTTCGGTTCTTGCAGAATTTTCACCAGCACATCCACGTCAAGATCTTCAAGCGTGGCGAGGACCGGCACACGACCGATAAATTCCGGGATGAGGCCGAATTTCAGCAAATCTTCAGGCTCGACACCCTTGAGAAGCTCGCCGATCTTGCGCTCATCGTCGTCTTCGACAGTTGCGCCGAATCCAATCGACGTGGTGCTGCCTCGTTTGGCGATGATCTTGTCAAGTCCGGAAAAGGCGCCGCCGCAAATGAACAATATGTTTGTCGTGTCGACCTGCAGGAATTCCTGCTGCGGATGTTTGCGTCCGCCTTGCGGCGGCACGCTGGCGACGGTGCCTTCCATGATCTTCAACAACGCCTGTTGAACGCCCTCGCCGGAAACATCGCGGGTGATCGAGGGGTTGTCCGACTTGCGGGAAATCTTGTCCACTTCGTCGATATAGACAATGCCGCGCTGGGCGCGTTCGACGTTGTAATCGGCCGATTGCAGCAGCTTCAGGATGATGTTTTCCACATCCTCGCCGACATAGCCGGCTTCGGTCAGGGTCGTCGCGTCGGCCATGGTAAAGGGCACATCGAGGATACGGGCCAGCGTTTGCGCCAACAGCGTCTTGCCGCAGCCGGTCGGGCCAATCAGCAGGATGTTGGATTTGGCCAGTTCGACGTCGTTGTTCTTGGCGCTGTGGTTGAGGCGCTTGTAGTGATTGTGCACGGCCACCGCAAGAACCCGCTTGGCGTGGTCCTGACCGATCACGTAATCGTTCAGCACGGCGAAGATGTCGCTTGGGGGCGGCACCCCGTCGCCGGATTTGACCAAGTTGGTCTTGTGCTCTTCACGGATGATATCCATGCAAAGCTCGACGCATTCATCGCAGATGAACACCGTCGGGCCGGCGATAAGCTTTCGGACTTCGTGTTGGCTTTTGCCGCAGAAGGAGCAATAGAGGGTATTTTTTGAATCGCCACCGGTGGATTTGCTCATGGATACTCCGTTCGGTTAACCGGCCCCTCCCCAATTCGTATTATTTTACCCGCTTGGGCTTGGCCCGCACAATCCAAAAAAAAACAGCAATTATAAACAGTTAAGCCTTTTTCACCATTCCGGCATGACGGAGATCAGGAAAAAGTGAAGCCTCGTGAGTTTATTATTCAGGCATCAATAGACTCGAAAATCCTTGTTGTTTCCTTAATCTTCGTCTGATTCCATGTCGTCTTTTTTCGACCCAGCGTCCCCAGCGTCATCATCGTCATCGTCGTCGAGGGGGGGACGGCTGGTGACGACCTCGTCGATAAGCCCGAATTCGAGCGCCTCGGTCGGGCTCATGAAGCGGTCACGTTCGACGGCTTCCTCGATGACGCTCAGCTTTTGTCCCGTATGCTCGACGTAGATTTTGTTGAGCCTTTCGCGCAAGGAAATGATCTCGCGGGCCTGAATCTCGATGTCCGAGGCCTGTCCCTGGGTGCCGCCGGTGGGTTGGTGCATCATGATCCGAGAGTTGGGCAGCGCGTAGCGCTTTCCTTCGGCGCCGCAACTGAGCAGCAACGACCCCATGGACGCCGCCTGGCCGACGCAGACGGTGGAAACGTCGGGGCGGATGTATCGTATGGTGTCATAGATCGCCAACCCGGAGGTCACGATGCCGCCGGGTGAATTGATGTAGAGCGAGATGTCCTTGGACGGGTTTTCGGATTCCAGAAAAAGAAACTGCGCGCATATCAGGCTGGCGACGTTATCGTCGACGCCGCCCGTCAGGAAGATGATTCGCTCCTTCAACAGGCGCGAATATATGTCATAGGCGCGCTCGCCCCGGTTGGTGGTCTCGACGACCATGGGGACAAGGGTGTTCATATAAATCTCAATCGGATTACTCATCTTTGCGGCATCCTCTATCGGTGGCGCTGGCCTGGGGTTATTTATCTTTCTTAGCGGCCTTTTTAGCCGGGGTCTTGGCCGCCTTCTTTTCCGCCGCCGCCTTGCCCTTGGCTGTCGATTTCCCGCCCGCCTTGGCCTTGGCCTTCGGTTTGCCGGCGGCTTCATCTTCCATGGTCTTGATCAATTCGTCCTTGGTCACCGTTTTCTCGGTGATCGAGGCCTGCCCGAGGATGAAGTTGACGACCTTTTCCTCGTAAATGGGGGCGCTTAGCTCTTCCATGGCTTCGGGATTGTCCTTGTAATGCTCCATCACTTCTTTTTCATGGCCGGGATGGCGACGCGCCTCGGCCATGATCTGGCTGTTGACGTCTTCCTGGTTGATCTGGACGTTGTTGGCGCGGCCGACTTCCGACAGCAACAGGCCGAGCAGGACCCGGCGTTCGGCGATTTCCCTGAAATCCTTCTTGTGTTCGTCGTCGGTTTTCTCTTCGCCCCCGTCGACGGCATCCTTGTCCTTTTTCCGCTGTTCCTGGAACTGCTCCCAGATGGTGTCGAACTCCCGATCCAGAAGCTTTTCCGGGATTTCGAAATCGTGGGCGGCGGACAACTCATCGAGAAGCGCGCGCTTGAGGAGCATTCGCGACATCTCGTTGAATTCGCGTTCCTGCTCCTCGCGGATGGATTTTTTAAGCGCCTCGAGGTTTTCCATGCCGACCTTCTTGGCCAGTTCGTCATCGATAGCGGACGGCACGGTTTCCTTTAACTCGTTGACGGTGACGTCGAAAACCGCGTCCTTGCCCGATAGCTCGGCGGCGCCGTAGCTATCCGGGAACTTGACCTTGACCTCGATCTTGTCGCCGACCTTGACCCCGGTCAACTGTTCCTCGAACCCGGGAATGAAGGTTCCCGACCCCAGCGTCAGTTCATAGCCTTCGGCCTTGCCGCCGGCGAATTCCTTGCCGCCGACCCGGCCGATGAAATCGATCATCAACACATCGCCGGTCTTGGTTTCGCGGTCGTCCTTGATCGGCGCCGAATCGCCATGGGCGCCGGCGATATCGGCCAGCGTCTTTTCCATCGCCGCATCGTCGGTTTTCAGAATCAGCCGCTCGAGCTTGATTTTCGAAAAGTCGACGGGCTTGATCTCGGGCAGCAACTCGACGGCGATGGTGTATTCCAGATCGCCGCCGTCCTCGAACGAGGTGATCTCGATCTGCGGCTGCATGGCCGGCCGCAAGCCCTTTTCGGCGAGTGCTTGTTGCGAAGAATCGTTGACGGCGCGTTCCAGGACCTCGCCCAGGACCGAGGGTCCGTATTTCTTGCGCAGCACCGACACCGGAACCTTGCCGGGGCGGAACCCGGGCATTTGCGCGGTTCGGGCCAGTTCCTTGAGCCGGTGGCTGATCTTTTCCTCGATTTCGCTGGCCGGCAAGGCGACCTTGAACTCGCGGCTTAGGCCTTCGGATTTTATTTCGGTAACCTGCATGGAATTCCCAGTCGCCAGAAAAAAAACAGTTTATTTGTTGCGGGCGGAGGGACTCGAACCCCCACGAC
>JADFNT010000241.1 GCA_022563215.1 Pseudomonadota bacterium | reverse complement strand
GCCTAGCCGCCCAGGAACAGGCGGCCGACTTCGGGGTTTTCCAGCAATTCGTCGCCGGACCCGGCGATGGCGGTCTCCCCGGACACCAGGACATAGCCGATATCGGCGAATTCCAGGCCCTTCTTGGCGTTCTGTTCGACCATGATGATGGTCTTGCCTTCGACGTGCTGGAGGTCATGCAGGATTTCGAACACCATGTCGATGAAGCGCGGCTCCAGGCCGATCGACGGCTCGTCGACCAAAAGCACTTCGGGCTCCATCACCAGGGCGCGGGAAATTTCCAAAAGCCGCCTCTCGCCGCCCGACAGCACGCCTGCCTTGTGGGTCCGGCGTTCGGCGAGACGGGGATATTTCGAGAATATCTTTTCCGCCGCCTCCTTGGCCTTTTCGGGCTTGTCCATCAGATAGCCGCCCATCCACAGGTTCTCTTCCACGGTCATGCCGGGAAACACGGATTTGTCCTGAAGGATATAGGCGATGCCGGTGTTCCTCAGTTTCTGGCTCGCCGAAAGCCTGGTGATGTCCTGCTTGTCATCGCCGTCGCCGATCAGGATTTTGCCGCTGAAGATATTGGTGAAGCCGAAAATGGAATGAAGGATGGTCGATTTGCCGGCCCCGTTGGGGCCGATCAGGCACAGGGACTGTTTACGCGCCACCTGCAGGTTGAAATCATGCAGAATCTCCATCTTGCCGTAGCCGGCGTTCAGGTTCTCGATGGAAACGTAAGGGGCGTTGTTGGCCAGCGCCGCGACCTTCTCGATCGACACCGTTTCGGCCATCTCCTTGGCCTGGCGGGTAACCTCGTCGACCGAAATCACCGCTTCGGCGTCGATGGCATGGTAGCCGGTGGCCTTTTCGGCGCCCGGTTTATTCATTTCCTCGGCCATCGCCGTTAATCATCCACCGTGTAATGGCCGCCCAGATAGGCGTTGATGACCCGTTCGTCGTTTTGAATTTCGTCCGGCGTGCCGTGGGCGAGAAGCCGTCCGTTGGCGAGACAATAGATATTGTCGGCGAGGTTCATGATCACCGGCATGTTGTGCTCGATGACGAACAGGGTCACGCCCATCTCCGCCGCCGCGCGGCGCAACCGGTCGATGAGCCCGTTGATCAGGGTCGGGTTGATGCCCGCCGTCGGTTCGTCGAGCAGTAGCAGCCTGGGCTCGTTCATCAGCGCCATGGCGAATTCCAGGAGCTTTTGCTGGCCGAAGGACAGGTCGCCGGAAATCAGTTTGCGTTTTGAATAAAGGCCGACGAAATCGAGCAGGTGTTCGGCTTTGTCGGTCAACTCCGGCGGATAGTCCCGGAACAGGTCGAGGAACCGCTCGTTCCGGTGGTTGACCGAAATCAGCATGTTGTTGACGCAGTTCATCTTCGAATAGATGCGCGTTTGCTGGAACGTCCTGAGCAGCCCCAGCCGCGCGATCTTCGGGACCCGGAAATCGGAGATTTCCACGCCTTCGAACTTGATCGAGCCTTCGTCGATGGGATGGTAGCCGACGATGGAGTTGAACAGCGTCGTCTTGCCGGACCCGTTGGGGCCGATCAGCCCGGTGACCCGGCCTTCGTGTACCTCGAGGCTTATCTTGTCGTTGGCGATGATGCCGCCGAACGCCTTGGAGACGTCCTTGACTTCGATCATCGCCGTCATTGGGCGGCCTCGCCGCGTTGCCGCCCTTCGTCGATTTCAGGGCCGGCAAGGGCGGCGGCGATGGCGCCTTCATCGACCTCGATGCCGAACATCTCCGGCCATTTTTCCTGCACCCAGCCGACCACGCCCTGCTGGAAGAAGACCACCGAGACGATGATCAGCCCGCCCAGCATCACCCACTGCCAGCCCAGCATGTAGATCCAGGTGACCTCCTTGAAGGCGTGAAACAGCGTCGCCCCGATGACCGGGCCCCACAGCGTGCCCTTGCCGCCGAGCAAGCACATGATGACCATGAAGATGCCGAAGGTGACGCTCGGGAACGCGACCTCGAGCGGCTCGATGAAGCCGATCATGTTGCCGAACACCGCCCCCGACATGCCGAGGAAGAACGCCGCCACGGCGAAGCCCGTGGTCTTGACGCGCATGGTGCGGATGCCCATGCCCTCGGCTTTTTCCTCGTCGTCGCGGATGGCGTTGGCGGCCAGTCCGAAACGGCCGGAAAACATCCATTTGACGAAAAAAAAGGTGGAGACGGCCAACCCGAAACCCATGAAATAGAACATCAACGCGCGGTCGTCGGGTTCGCCGGGAAAGACCGGCAAGGCGATGCCGCCGCCGCCGCCGACGTAATCCCAGGCGCCGGTGAGTTCACCGGCCGACAGGGTCACGCCCAGCGTGCCGATGGCGAAATAGGGCCCGCGGAGGCCGAAGACGATATGGGCGAGGATCACGGCGAACACCACGCTCACCAGCGCCGCCGCGATAATCCCGAGAAAGAGGCCGGTGAAATACTGCTCCGGCGTGAAATCCACCTTGATCGCCCCGGACGACACGGTGTACAGGGCGACGTCGTAATAGAGCCCGATCTGGACGATGGCGCAGGTGTACATGCCGACGCCGAAGAAGAAGATGTTGCCGAGCGAATTGTAGCCCATCTGCCCGCCCATGATGTCCCAGGTCACGGCGAACAGGATCATCACCCACAAAACCGTGATCTGGAACGTATAGGCCGGAAAAACGAACGGCGCCGCGAGCCCGGCGACGGCGAGAACGCCGTAAAGCGCGAGATTTTTCTGCTTGAAGGTCATTGAACCGGCTGGCAGTGCCGGCTCTGTAGGATCTGCCGCCACACCAGGATGGCGACCAGGAGGCCGACGACGGTGAACTGCTGCAACTCGGCGCCGAAGACGAAGCCGGAATAAAGCTCAGCCACGCCGAGGCCGAGCCCGGCGATGATGACGCCGGGCAGGTTGCCGAGCCCGGCGGCGGTGACGATGACGAAAGAGCGGATCGAATGGGCGATGCCGAAAAACGGCTGGATCACCCAGATCATCGAGATCAGCGCCCCGGCGGCGCCGCAGATGGCGGCGTTGAGCGCGAACGTGAAGGCGTAGATGCGCTCGGTGTCGATGCCCATGACCTTGGCCGCCCGGGGGTCTTGCGCCGTCGCCCGGATGGCCTGGCCCATGCGGCTGAATTTCATGAAGGTAATGACCATGGTGGCCAACAGCCCGGCCAGGATCAGCGAGATGAACCTGATGTTGGCGACCGTCACCATGCCGTCGAAGAACGAGTTGACTTCAAACCCTGATTCGGCGACCTGCACCTCGGGGCCGAAGGCGAGGTTCAACAACTGCGAGATGACCAACGCCAGGCCGAAGGTCGCCAACAGCGACGTGAACATGTCCTTGCCGATGACGCGGCTGATGATGGTGATATAGATGAACCATCCGAAACCGAACATGACCACGATCGCCACCGGTAGGCCGAGGATGGGGTGGACCGAAGGCTTTATAAACTCCAGGAAAGGGATCGCGGTTGTCGAGATGTGTAG
>JADFNT010000240.1 GCA_022563215.1 Pseudomonadota bacterium | reverse complement strand
GCCCGGAATTGAAAAAAGCCCCATCGACCAGGTTTTCGACGGCGAAGTCCAAATCGGCATCGGCGCGCACATAGGCCGGGTCCTTGCCGCCCAGTTCCAGCCCGACGCCGATGAAACGGCCCTGGGCCGCGGCCTCGACCATTTCGCCGCCGCCGACCGAGCCGGTGAAGGCGACGAAATCGACCTCGAGGGCCCGGATCACCTTTGCCGTCGATGGGTGATCCAGATGCAGGAACTGAAAGATGCCCGCCGGCAGATCGGCGGCGGCGAAGGCCTCGGCGTAGCGTTCGGCGGCCAGCGGCGTCTGTGCCGAAGGCTTCAGGATCACCGCGTTGCCGGCCATCAGCGCCGGGATGACCGAATTCACCGACGTCAGGTAGGGGTAGTTCCAGGGCGCGACGGTGAACACCACGCCCAAGGGCTGACGCCGAATGAAGCGGGTAAAGCCGTCCTTGTCCCCGGCGCCGACGTCCGATAGCGCCTCGGGCGCGATGGCGATCATGTGCCGGGCGCGTTCCTCGAAGCCGCCGACCTCGCCGGGGGAATAACGGATCGGGCGGCCCATCTGCCAGGTGATTTCGCCGGCGATATCGTCCTTGGCGGCGACGACGGCATCGACGGCGCGGGCGCAGACCTCGGCCCGCTCGGCGACGGGCACGTCGCGCCACACCTCGCCGGCGCGCGCGGCCCTGGCAAGGGCCTGGGCGATGTCATCCGGGGCCGCATAGGGACGTTGCACGTAGACGCTGCCGTCGACGGGCGAAACGGTTTTCAGATTGCCGGTCATGGGGGCTTGTTATACCTCACGCCGGTCCCAGCGTCCCCCCCGGAATCCGCTCCTAAAAACCAGGCTGAATCGGGCCTTTACCGGGCGTAATTGAGGCCTAAGTCGAAGGCGTCGAAATTGCGCAACCGGCGGGTCGGATCGAGATCCGGGGTCGGCCGGTTGAGGATCAGCGGCACGCGCTGTTCGGTGACGCCGCCGTGGGAGCGGAGCGGCACGTCGAGGCCCGACAGGTCGTGGTGTTCGGCGCTGGAGCCCAGCACCTTGTGTTTTTCGGAAATCACGATCAGGTCGCCCATGCGCTCCGGCGGCAGCTCGAATTCCTTACAGCCCTCGGCGTTGCCGTAGACGGTCAAAATCCCGTCGAGGCTGCGGATTCGGTCGGCGATGCCGTCGGCGTCGGCGCCGTCCGACAGGTATATAGTGCAGAACGACCCGAGCGCCCCGTGGTGGACGACATAGGGATCGGTGATGGTCAGCACCACGCGGGCTGTCCCCTTAGCCGTTTCTTCGAGGGTTCCTTCGTCCCGCCAGTTATCAAGAACATCCTGCAGGTAGATGACGTCGGGATCGCCTTCGGCGGTGTGCTTGGCGTTCATGCCGTGATCGGCGGTCAACACCAGCACCGCGCCCAGGGCATCGAGTTTTTGAAAATAGCCGTCCATCATGGCATAGAACGCATTCGCCGTCGGCGTGCCGGGGGCGTGCTTGTGCTGGATGAAATCCGTGGTCGACAGGTACATCAGGTCGGCGCGCCCCTCTTCGATCAGCTTGACCCCGGCGGCGAAGATGAACTCGCTCAGATCGGCCGAATAGACCTCGGGGACGGGCAGGCCGACGTATTGATCGGCACGCTCGATGCCGTTTTTGGCGACCGTGGTCTGGTCCGACTTCTCCGACGAGAAACCGACCGCCCGGCCGCTTGAGAAGTCGAGCCCGTGGCCGAGCATGGACGTCAGCTTGTCCTTGGCGGTGACCACGGCGATCTTGGCGCCGGCGTCGAAGAAGGCCTTGAAGAGGGTGTCGACCCAGAGAAACTTCGGCGTGTTCGTCATCACGTCCTCACCGCTGTCGCGGTCGAAGAAGAAGTTGGCGCCGATGCCGTGGACCGACGGCGGCACGCCGGTGACGATGGAGATGTTGTTGGGGTTGGTGAAGCTGGGGATCACGCAATCGGCGCGCAGGTCGCTGCCGGTTTTCAGGGCCTCGGACAAAAAGGGCATGACGCCGTCGGCGACGGCCCGTTCGATGTAGTCGGGCTCCGAGCCGTCGATGCAGACCACGACCACGGGCCGTTCGGGCCAAGCATAGTCGCGACCGTTGACGGTGACGGTTTCGGGGGTGCCGGTCATGAATTTAAGATAAGTCTAAAGAAGGCGGATTTCTAAGACTTTTCGACTACGGGGCGCCGCTTTCGACGCCCATTTCCTTCATCACTTCGGCGATCGCCTTGAGCGCGCCTTTCATTTCGCTTTCGCCCAGTTGGCCGATGCAGCCGATCCGGAAGCTGGCGGCGACGGTCAGCTTGCCGGGATAGATGACGTAGCCGCGCGAACCCAGCGCGTCATAGAAAGCCTGGAAATCGAACTTCGGATCGGCGGGCATCTTGAAGGTGACGATGATCGGCGCCTGCAGTTCGTCCGCCAGCAGGGTCTCGAATCCCAGTCCCCGCATGCCGTCGACGAGGATTTTGCAGTTGGCGGCGTATCGCGCATGGCGGCCCTCGGCGCCGCCCTCGGCGTCGAACTGGTCGAGCGCCGCGTCGAAGGCGTTAATGACGTGGGTCGGCGGCGTGAACCGCCATTGGCCGTTCTTTTCCATCGCCGTCCATTGGTCGTAAAGGTCGAGGCTCAGCGCGTGGGCGTTGCCCTGGCATTGTTCCAGCGCCGCCCGCCGCAGGATGGCAAAGCCCATGCCTGGTACGCCCTCCAGGCATTTGTTGGACGACGCCATCATGCCGTCGAAGGGGATAGCCGAGGCGTCGAAAGGCAGGGCGCCGAAGGCGCTCATGGCGTCGATGATAAGGCGGCGTTGGTTTTCGGCGGTGATCCGGGCAATGTCCTCGATGGGGTTGAGAATCCCCGACGTGGTCTCGCAATAAACCGCGACAACGTGGGTGATGGCCGTATCCGATTTCAATGCCGCTTCCAGGTCGTTCAGGTCTGGCGGGGTGTCCTCGGGGGTTTCCAGCGTGGTATAGGCGCGCCCGGCATAATCGAGGATTCTGGCCATGCGCTTCCCGTAGGCGCCGTTGATCAGCACCAGGGCCTTGGCGTCCTTATTGGCGTCTCGGGGGGGAATCAGGGTGCCCAGCGCCGCCTCGACGGCAAAGGTGCCGCTGCCCTGCAACGGAACGCAGACGTGGGTGTCGGCGGCGTTGGCGATGTCCAGCAGGCGGCGCAGCACCCGGGCATTGGTTTCGATGAACTGGGCGTCGCGCGAGCCCCAATCGTGCAGCATCGCCTCCTTGGTCGCCGCCGACGTGGTCAAGGGGCCGGGGGTCAAAAGCCAGGGGTCTTTGGCGGCGGTCATGAACGTCTCCCTAACGCTTGCGCCAGGCTTGGGTGCGCCGCGCCAGGCCGCGGGTCAGGCCGGCGTGCAGTAGCCGCGCGGTGCCGGCGGTGAGCACGATCATAACACCCATGGCGGCGGCCGAGGCCTGTTCGCCGGCGTCGTCCATGTTGAGCACCGCGACTGACGCCCGCGCGGTGTCCG